>CALLDA010000137.1 GCA_937998635.1 uncultured Pseudomonadales bacterium | reverse complement strand
AGACTTCCGCCGCATTAAAGATCAGGGTTTTGTTGGCGTCATGATGCCTGGCCAACCCATCCAGGAAGATTACGACCACGTCATGTACGACGCCCTATGGGAATGTGCTGTTGATCTGGAACTGCCTATTTGCTTCCACATTCTTACCTCTAAAGAGAGTGCGGCCAGCATTGCTCAATTTCGGGGCCACCGGCTAAACGGCTTTATGAAACTGATACGTGCTATTCAAGACTTGATCGGTCTCTTCACACTGGGCGGTGTCTTTGAACGCAACCCCAAACTTCGCTTTGTCGGTGCCGAAGGCGATGCAGGCTGGATAGCCCACTATATGGCGCGTATGGATCACGCCGTTGAGCGTCATGGCTATGGCAAAAACGGTCGCTTGCTACCTCGCCCGCCCAGCGACTACATTCGCGAAAATGTCTGGCTGACTTTCCAGGATGACTGGGAAGCGTTTGGTGCTGCCCACAGAATGAATCACGAGCGCCTTTTATGGGCCAATGATTTCCCCCACAGCGATTCTACCTGGCCTGATTCTATGGCTATGCTCGATAAGCATGCCGAGTGTGTCAGTCAGGAGGTCAAGGAAAAAATCCTTGGCGGCAACTGCATCGATCTGTTTAACCTACCACTAGAAGATAAGGCCGCGGCTAAAAAATCTGCCTAATAGCTCTTTGCCAAGTAACGCAGACATAACAAAGGCGGGTGATTAATCATCCGCCTTTGTTATGTCTCTTACTCTAGCTATATAGCGTATATCCAAGGGAGTAATAGATGACTCCAGGTACTCATTTTAAAGTGATATATAGCTAGTTTATAGAAGGGCTGATAACACCAACAATATCTGCCTAATAAATTGTGCCAAAAAAAACTGGGCAATAACCCGGTTTGTCACCACAAATAAATATCAGGGCGATCCAGCACCCGCCACTTCAACCGTCGCTGTCACGATTTTGGCATTGCGAGCACCTTTGGGGATGTCGTCAAGATCACCATCATAAATCAAGCAAAACAGAGTTTTACCGTCGGCTCCACCCAGATTGCAGGCTACTGCTCGTTTGCCACCGGTATCGATTCTATGGGTGATTTCACCGCCTTCTAGCACCCGGATAAACTCACCCTGGTCAAAGGCTGAAACCCAAATAGCGCCTTCTGCATCGAGGCAGATGCCATCGGGGGTGTACTCCCCGAGTTCAGCAAATACACGACGATTACTTAAGGAGCCATCATCTTCAATATCAAAAGCGGTTAACAGACAGCCCCAGGTTTCGGCAATAATTAGGGTCTTGCCCCCATTAGTAATAACCGCTCCGTTGGGGAACTGGATGTCGTCCGCTACAGTTTTGATGGTGCCATCGGGTTTCACCAAAGTCAGGGATGCCGATTTAGGCTCGCCGTGACCAAAGACATCGTAGCCAAAGGTACCGACATAAATATTGCCATTGGCTGCGCAGACACTATCGTTGATATCGTGGGGCAGGTGCGCCGACAGATCGGCATACTCAGATAACTGGCCATCCTGGAGGCGCATTAACTTCCGATCCGCCATAGAAACAATGACCAATGAACCGTCGGGCATAAAGTTAAGTCCGGAGGGACGCTTCGGTACTTCGACAACCGCCTCCTTTTTACCCTCCGGCGAAACGCTATAGACCGTATTGCCGAACATATCGGATAACCAAAGTTTGCCATTATGCCAGCGTGGGCCTTCGAGAAAAACAAAATCATCGGCCAGAGGCTTCGTTGTTAGCTCTTTCATAATTTTCTTCCTAATGTTAATCGTCTGACATTAAAACAACGGGCGCTCAGCGCCCGTTGTTTTAATCACTGTATTTATCTGCTCAGGTACTAGTCGTACATAATGACCGAACGTGCACCTTCACCACGACTCATTTCATCAAAGGCGGTGTTCACATCTTCGAGCTTGATTCGCTTGGTGATCATGGCGTCGAGCATAAGATCGCCCTTCATGTACAGATCGACGAACTTGGGAATGTCCTTGGACGGCACCGACGTGCCGTAGGCAGAGCCTTTAAAATGTTTCTCACCAAAGAAGCCCAGCACTGGTAAATCGATCACGGTATCGCCCGAGGGAACACCGACAATAACGGCTGTACCGGTTGCCCGTGGCATGGACCAGGCCTGCTCGATGGTTGCCTTCAAGCCCAATGCTTCGAAAGCATAATGCACCCCGCCGCGACTAATATTACGTACTTCTTTGATCGGGTTGACTTCATTAGGATCGATAGCATGGGTGGCACCCATCGTCATCGCCAGCTCGCGCTTCTCGGGTACGGGGTCTATGGCAATGATCATAGTGGCACCGGCAATGCGCGCACCCTGAATAATGGAAAGCCCCACCCCGCCACAGCCGATTACCGCGCAACTGTCACCGGGATTGATATCTACAGTGTTCAGCGCAGCACCCACGCCAGTGGTAACGCCACAACCGATCAGGCACACGGTATCCAGAGGCGCGTTGTCATCGATCTTGATGGCATTGCCTGCGGGGATTACCGACCGCTCTGAAAAGGTGCCGACACCCACCAGCTGGCGAATGGCCTCACCCTTCGAATTCTTAAGCCGCGTGGTTCCGTCCGCCAGACAGCCCTGCCAAAGGGCATTGGCCATCTCGACACACATAAATGGCTTGCGCTCCAGGCAGAACAGGCAATCCCCACAGGCAGGAGTCAGCGAGGCGACAACGTGATCGCCAGGTTTTAGGTTTGTGACACCGGGGCCTACTTCTTCTACCACGCCAGCGCCTTCGTGACCCAGCACAGCGGGGTATTCACTTGCGATAACGCCATCGCGGAAGGAGTAATCGCTGTGGCAGATACCACTGGCGGTATATTTGATCAAAATCTCATTGGCCTTGGGGCCTTCCAGTTCCAGCTCCTCGATGACGAGCGGCGAACCGATTTCGTATAGTACTGCTGCTTTGGTCTTCATAAAAATCTCTCCCGGCCGATTTTGAATCGGCGTGTAAATTTATCTGTTGGTCGGAAATCAGCCGTAAATGATCACGGAACGGGCACCTTCAGCGCGTCCCATTTCTTCGAACGCGCGGTTGATCTCCCCGAGCTCGATCCGTTGGGTGATCATTTCATCGAGCTTCAGCTGTCCCGTTTTGTACAACTCGACAAACCGGGGAATGTCGCGCTTGGGCGACGACGAACCATAGCAGGAGCCCTGGATTTCGTATTCGGCCAGAAGCCCAGCAGCCGGGATCTTCACCGACTGATCGAGGGAAGCTACACCCACGATGATGGCCTTGCCGGTGGGTCTGAGCATGTCCCAGCTCTGGGACATGGTTTCGACCCTGCCAAGGGCCTCGAATGCGTAATGAACACCGACACCGCCGGTGATTTCCTTGACTTTGGCCGCAGCATCTTCCTCAAAGGGGTTGATGGTGTGGGTAGCACCCAGTTCCATTGCAAGCTCACGCTTTTCTTCCATCGGATCAACGGCGATGATAATGCTGGCACCAGCGATACGCGCGCCCTGGATAATGGAAAGCCCAACACCGCCACAGCCGATGATGGCTGCGCTCTCGCCCCACTGCACCTTGGCAGTGTTGAGCGCGGCGCCTGTGCCGGTTGTTACGCCACAGCCAATCAGGCAGGTTTTGTCGAGGGGGGTGTCATCTGCTACCTTAATAGCCGAACCAGCGGGCATGACCATGTATTCGCCAAAAGAGCCAACACCACACATGGCATATACATCTTCTCCACTCGCGGTTTTATGACGCGTGGTGCCATCGAGCTGGGTACAATCGGTCAAGAGCTTGCCCATTTGCGAACACAGATACTCTTTCGATTCTTTACACATTTTACAGGTGCCACAACTTGGCGTGAGAGATGCAATAATTTTGTCGCCAGGCTTGACGTTAGTGACACCAGGCCCTACTTCTTCAACAATACCCGCGCCTTCATGGCCAAGTACCACTGGATACGGCGACCGCAATACGCCGTGAGCGACTGAATAGTCACTGTGACAAATACCACTGGCGACTGTTTTGACCAGCACTTCACCTGCTTGTGGTGGTGCCAGTTCCAGTTCTTCGATTTCAAATGGTTGATCCACTCCGCGTAACACTGCGGCTTTAATTTTCATAAATCCTCCTGCCCTTTTATATTCGGGACATACTTAGTTAGAAACCCGGGCCATACTACACAAAGTTAGAACGGCCTGGGAAGTCGAAATTCGTTTAATCAAACCAACGAGGCATCCGCTCGCTAATTGATGACAATTAAGTGGCCATATAGCCGCCATCCACGGGCAATGCGTGGCCGGTGATGTAAGAGGCGCCATCCGAACACAAATACACCGCAGCATCGCCGATTTCTGAGGGCTCACCCAGTCGCTTGTTGGGCTGTGCGCTGACCATAGCATCGGCCATTTTAGGGTTCTCATCAAATACGCGCTGCAACATCTGAGTGCGAATGGGTCCTGGGCAAACCGCATTGATACGAATCTTTTTGGGTGCGTAATCAAGCGCGCCAGATTTAGTTAAGCCCACAACGGCATGTTTGGCGGCAGAATACTGACCAAGGTTTTTAACACCGATCAAACCTGCGTCTGAGGCAGTATTTACAATCGCCCCACCATTGTCCTGTTTCAACATTTGCTTGATCTGATATTTCATGCACAGAAACACACCGAGAATATTGACCTTGTAATTGAGCATGAAGTTTTCTTCAGTGGCGTCAGCCAGTTTGCTGGGGTCACCTTCCACACCTGCATTATTAAAGGCACAGTCCAGACTGCCGTAGTTAACCACTGCGGCGTTCACCAGGGCTTCACAATCAGCCGCTTTTGACACGTCGCACTTTATAAACATTGCGGTTCCACCTGCTTGCTTAACCAGCTCGACTGTTTCCTCGCCGCCTTCAACGTTGATATCGGCGACCACAACACTGGCGCCCTCGCGGGCAAATATCAAACTGGCCGCACGACCAATACCCCCACCAGCTCCGGTGACCACAGCTACTTTACCTTCTACTATTCCAGCCATTTTTTTCTCCTCGTCGTTATATTGTTAAAGGTTATCTTACTAAAAATTACTCTGTTATTAATTGCTGCTCAAACAATTAGTGTTCAGCTAATTGGTGCTTAACCAACTGGTGCTTAGCTTTCGCGATGTTCGACTTCGAGATGTTCAGGGTTGGTCACCTTAACTTTATCGACCACCTGCTTGAATGCAAAATCAAAGGCTGATTGCCAGTCATGATCGTATCGGCCCTCACGAACGTTTTTGCTAAAAACTTGATAAAGCTCTGGTAGGGCCATTTCCGTCAATTCGACTTCAGTCAAGTCCAGGCCGGCCGACCCACCCTGCTCACTTTGCTCAGATAATAAACCCCGTAGAGCTGCCAGTTGATCATCGTCTTGTTGGCCACCAAGATTTAACTCTCGCTGTAGGACGCCCATCAAAAACGCCGCGCAAAGGGCATCGTAGCGCTCGGCACCACTTGAGCGCCCGGCAACGCCCTCGGCAAACTCTTTGACCGTGGTGAGTATTTCCTGAATATCTGGATTGTCCTGGCTCAATTCGCTGCGTTCCTGTTAGCTGTGTTTCTGTTATTGGCTGATCTTATTCGTTTATTAGCTGGTCTTATTCGTTCCGAACGCCTCGCCCTACAAGCTCCTGCTTGTGACTTAAGAATAGTCGCCCTTTATTGCCATCAACATATCGTATTCGACCATGGCAATATTACGCCCGCAACAGGCAAAGGGTAAGGAGCGCCGCACACCGCTCATATGACCGTCGATCTGCATCATGTTGATCACCGCCCAGCGGAAGGTCGCAAATATTTCCCACCACCGAACCGCCTCTTCATCCACAGTTTCGCCACCGTTGGCTTCATAAGCGCTATAAAGTTCTGATCGCGGACCAAACCCAGCCACGGGTTTGTCAAGCTGCCCGTAACGCCAGGAGCGCATACACAACCAACCAAACTCTTCCATGGCGCTGCCGATATGAGCGCATTCCCAATCCAGTACCGCTTTAATGCCCTCTGGTCCCAAAATAACATTGCCGTTGCGATATTCACCATGGATAAATTTGCGCTGTGCATCGGCCGGACGATTATTTTCCAGCCAGCGAATGCCGACCTCGAGGCCAGGGTAACAATGGCCATAGCCTTCATATCGATCAATCTGGGCCTGTAGGGGGTCGATACTGTCTGGGGTAGTTTCGAGAAAGGCCACTTCGGCAGGGTCAATGGCATGCAAGCGCGCCAGGAATTCTCCAGACTGAGCAGCGAAGCGCTTGCGCGCAGTTTCCAGATTAGGGTCGGTGAGTAAGGTTTTCGGCAAAGTCTCACCTTCAACACAGGCGACGACAAAGCCATTATCAAGGTCATCAATGGCTTCCAGCTCGAACACTGGCTCAGGTATCAGCAGCCCGTGGCCGTACACCACCTTGAGTATGCGATACTGATCCCGAGTCGATATGAAGGGTGAGAATTCGGACTTAACGGTTTCCTGGCGCAATACTAAACGTCTACGACTAGTGCCTTCCACCAGGTCAAACAAGAGGGTGCGATTGGAAGCACCCAATGTCGCCACCGCGATGTTTTCGACCAATACAGCCTCACCAAATCGCCGCCGCGCGGCCACACTCAACTTGGAGACTATGTTGTCAATAACAGCCTGGCCACCTGCCCCGCTCATTTTCGATCTATTCCTGCCGTTTGAACCCCGCTTTTGACACACGCTACAATCAAAGCGGATACCCTACTGGCTGGCCATCTTCCATAAACTCAATGTATTCGGTAATACCGATACCGGGGCGACCGTCGTCCCAGGTCCATTCTGTAAAGGCTTCGACGATACTGGATTCGAGGCTTTCGCCGTTGACTTCACGATGATTTCTCAATGGTGCAACCGTCAATATTTTACCTTCCAGCTTGACCTTGCGTTTCTCTGTGCGAATGCCCAACTGCACAAAGGCCGGGTCCTTGTTATCGTCCCAATCTGTGAGCACATCCATATCGACGATCTGCTCGTATTGATTATCAAACATCAACACGCCGCGCCGATGAGTCACCCCCTGGCGGTCAATGCGTTTGAGCATCATCAAACCCCGGTCATCGCCAAAGTTGGCAATAAATAGACGGTAAAAATAGATATTGGTCCAGAAACGCGGCCCCCAGCTGTGATCTCGCCAACCATGGCCGTCGATGTCCCAACTTTCATCACCGACACTAATTCGACCGACCGTACGGGTGTGCTGATTAAAATGGCCCAGGGAAAAGTCACGGCCGTACATAGTTTCGGCATTAGGGTCAGTGGGCTCACCTCCGTTCATGGGCGACAATCCGGTGCAATTGAATTCAAACTCACAGGCTGCTCGAGGTGAGGTTTTGAACATTTCTCGCGGGGTTCGCAGTATTTGCGGATCCTCCAGGATCATCGCTTCGCCGGAATACTTCATGGTCACCGACTTGAAAGGTTCATTAACCTGATACTCGAGGCCCCCGGCAGCGTGCTTTTCGTTACTGGCAAGTTCAGGGCGTAAAAACTGGCAGGCAACTCGACCATCGGGTAGGTAGATACACACCGACATCTCGGCGTGGCCCTCATTGATTCGATTGCCGATACGAGACCAGAGGCCCATCTTATGGCGGCTGTCCCAGCCGTTAACGTACACACTTTCATTGAAATTTGATTCTGCCGTGGGTACATGGCTGTATTCATCTGCCACATCGAGTCGATAAGCGCTCATTGCACTCTCCTATTTTCAGATTTGTTATTCGGTGCCAATAATGTACGGGATCAATATATAAGGTGTTATTGCTTACAGATAAACCAACCATCGCATACCGACTAAGACCACCAAAACCGGTCGCAGACTATACCGCAAAGAGCCATTAATGATACAGAGCAAACTCACTGCTACCGTGCTGCTGAGAAGAAATCTCGGCTGGAAGGAAAACCACATACCGGACGGTCAAAAAATGTTTATGGTCGAGAACTTTCCCAAGTAGCACGCATTTCAAAATAAATCGCTGTCGAGATGATGAGCGGGTCTATTCTCAACATCGTACTCAAAGGTTCCGCCTCTTCTGAGCTCGCTGGACGGCGAGTTCCGTGGGCAAAATACGCCTGCAAACCAGATCATGACATGCCAAATAAGCAGCCTGACATAAAGACAATTACCTACGACCTTGCCTGTGTTACCGGCGGGTATTAAATAGTTCCTTTTTGATCAAAACAATGCGAAGATGCGCACCCTGTTGACATAAATAAATCAGCTCAGTTTCTGCTCATCGGCAACAAAATATAGTCTTACGGAAATATATAGTCTTACGGAGCTTAGTTTTACAGAGCTTGGCCTTACGTATGACCTTGAGCCGTAAAAAGCCGCTGTAAACACGAGCTGGAAAATTCATCCACTGATTTGCCCTGCCTCGGCTCTTAAGCCCTGGCACTGAGAACATGCGACTCAAAGATATGTGGAGAGCATACCCAGCCAGGCAAGTAAGGGGATGTACTGAACACTTTACAAGTCAGCCACTTTATAGACAAGAAAGGAGAAACCAACTGTGAAAATATTCGATTTAACCGGAAAGGTCGCCATTATCACTGGTGGTAACGGCGGTCTGGGTCTAGGTATTGCCCGCGGACTGGCCTCTGCCGGTGCCTCCGTCGCCATCGTTGGTCGTAACGCTGACAAACTTAAAGTAGCCACTGCCGATCTCGAAGCTGGCGGTGCCACAGTATTAGCCATTCAAGCCGATGTTAGCCTTGAGGATGACGTCAATCGCATGGTCGCTGAGACTGTCGGGCGCTTTGGTCGTATCGACATTCTCTTCAACAACGCGGCTATCAGCTGGGGTATCCGCCCAGAGGAAATGACTCTGGAAGAGTGGAATATGTTCCTCGCTATCGACCTTACCTCCTGCTTCCTCACATCAAAAGCCTGTTACCCGGAATTCGTTAAAGCTGGGGGCGGTAAGATTATCAATATCAGCTCTATTGTCACCAAGCTCGGTCATCCAAAACTCGTCCAGTACGCTGCGGCAAAAGGCGGCATGGATCATATGACCCAAAGTCTGGCGCGCTCCTGGGGACCACAAAACATCCAGGTTAATGCCGTGCTACCCGGATTGGTTGATTCAGAAATGATGCCGGTAGGACCTGAAGGCACCCGTTCGCCCATCATCGATTACGCCATTAGTAAATCAGCTTGCGAACGCCATGGCACGCCGGATGACTTCGCGGGTATATCCATATTGCTATCCAGTGAGGCATCGGACTTTATCACTGGTTCGGTAATTGTTGTCGATGGCGGCTTATCACTCGCCATTTAGATTTAAGGCCTTAATTTTCCTTACTTACCACATGAACTTTCAATAACAAGTTCCAACATTAACTTTCAACATGACACAAGAGGATACCCATGGATTTTTTTGATCTGACTGGAAAAGTCGCCATCATCACCGGTGGCAATGGCGGTCTGGGCCTTGGCATTGCCAAAGGTTTAGCCAAAGAAGGTTGTGCAGTTTCCCTGGTGGGGCGCAACCAGGACAAAATAGACAAGGCCGTTGCTGAAATGGAAGCCCTGGGCGCAAAAGCTATTGGCGTTCAGTGTGACGTTTCCAAGGAAGATGACGTCAATCGCATGGTCGAGGAAACCGCAAAGCAACTAGGCCGTATTGACATCCTGTTCAACAACGCCGCCATTAGCTGGGGTATTGCGCCAGAAAAAATGACCCTCGAAGAATGGGATAAGTTTATCGCTATCGATCTCACCTCCTGCTTTTTGTGCGCCAAAGCCTGCTACCCAGAAATGATTAAAGCCGGTGGCGGCAAGATCATCAACGTCGGTTCAGCTATCACTAAAAAAGGTTTCGGCAAACTGGTTCACTACGCCGCGGCCAAAGGTGGCATGGATCACATGACCCAAAGCCTGGCTCGCGCCTGGGGTAAAGATAATATTCAGGTCAATGCGGTTCTGCCCGGTCTGGTACACACCGAAATGATGCCCTGTTTTGGTCCCGATAAAATTGGCCCGCTGGTCGATTACGCGGTAAAAAAATCCCCTGTTAATCGCTACGGCATGCCCGATGATTTCGAAGGTATTTCTGTACTGTTGTCCAGTGAGGCATCTAGCTTCATCACCGGCTCCATCATCGTCGCTGACGGCGGCCTTACCCTGGCGATATAACGCTCCACCTTTAGTGGATTAGCCCAGACATTATTAACTCTGCCGGTCACTGGCAGACTGAAAACATTATTTGTGGAGACAATAAATGAACAACTCTAAGTTTGATTTAACGGGAAAAGTAGCCATTATCACCGGCGGCAACGGTGGTCTCGGCCTTGGCATCGCCAAAGGCCTGGCCATTGCTGGCGCAAAAGTGGCCGTGGTCGGTCGTAACCAGGACAAAATTGACAATGCCGTCAAAGAACTTAAAGCCGAAGGTGCCGATGCCCTCGGTGTATCCTGTGACGTCGGTAGCGAAGAAGATGTTAACCGCATGGTCGCTACCACTGCTGAGCATTTTGGCCGCATTGATATTCTTTTTAACAACGCTGCAATTAGCTGGGGTATCCCCACTGAAACCATGACTCTGGATGAGTGGAATCACTTCATCACCAATAATTTAACTTCCAGCTTCCTGACCTGTAAGGCCTGCTTCCCTCACATGGTTAAGGCCGGTGGCGGCAAGATCATCAACGTTGGCTCCATTGTCACCAAACTCGGTTTCGGCAAACTCTCCCATTACGCAGCAGCTAAAGGCGGCATGGATCACATGACCCAAAGCCTGGCTCAGGGTTGGGGCAAGCACAATATTCACGTCAACGCCCTGCTGCCTGGCCTGGTCGATACCGAAATGATGCCCTGTACAGGACCCAACAAAAATGGTCTGGTCGATTATGCGGTATCGAAAACACCTACCGGCACCTTTGGTAGACCGGAAGATTTTTACGGCATATCCATACTGCTGGCCAGCCCGGCTTCTGACTTTATTACCGGCTCAATTATTGTCATGGACGGCGGGGTATCACTGTCTATCTAAGCTTTTAAGCAGCACGCACACAAACGTTCGCTACTGAATACAAACAAGAGGAAACATTGCATGAAATTTTTTGATCTAAGTGGAAAAGTTGCCATCATCACTGGCGGTAACGGTGGCCTCGGTCTTGGCATTGCCAAAGGTTTAGCCAAAGAAGGTTGTGCAGTTTCCCTGGTGGGACGCAACCAGGACAAAATAGACAAGGCCGTTGCTGAAATGGAAGCCCTGGGCGCAAAAGCTATTGGCGTTCAATGCGATGTTTCCAAGGAAGATGACGTCAATCGCATGGTCGAGGAAACCGCAAAGCAACTAGGCCGTGTTGACATCCTGTTCAACAACGCCGCCATTAGCTGGGGTATCGCGCCAGAAAAAATGACTCTCGAATAATGGGATAAGTTTATCGCTATCGATCTCACCTCCTGCTTTTTGTGCGCCAAAGCCTGTTTCCCAGAAATGATTAAAGCCGGGGGCGGCAAGATCATCAACGTTGGGTCTGCTATCACTAAAAAGGGCTTCGGCAAACTGGTTCACTACGCTGCCGCCAAAGGTGGCATGGATCACATGACCCAAAGCCTGGCTCGCGCCTGGGGTAAGGATAATATTCAGGTCAATGCGGTTCTGCCCGGTCTGGTACACACCGAAATGATGCCCTGTTTTGGTCCTGACAAAATCGGCCCTGTGGTCGATTACATTACCAAGAAAAGCCCGGTTGGCCGTTATGGTATGCCTGATGATTTCGAGGGTTTATCGGTCCTATTGTCCAGCGAAGCATCCAGTTTCATCACCGGTTCCATCATCGTCGCTGACGGTGGCATGACCCTGGCTATATAACTCCACAGCGTTGTGGGTAACTCGAAAATTTGGATGTGGAGTAAATAAATGAACAACACAAAATTTGATTTGACCGGCAAAGTGGCCATTATCACCGGCGGCAACGGCGGTCTCGGCCTTGGCATCGCCAAAGGCCTGGCCATCGCTGGCGCTAAAGTCGCAGTCGTAGGCCGCAATCAGGAAAAACTGGACAACGCGGTTAAAGAGCTGGAAGCCATGGGCGCTGATGCCCTCGGCGTATCCTGTGATGTTGGCAGCGAGGACGATGTAAACCGCATGGTCGCCACCACGGCTGAGCATTTTGGTCGCATTGATATTCTCTTTAACAATGCCGCCATTAGCTGGGGTATTCCTGCCGAAGACATGACGCTAGATCAGTGGAACAATTTTATTGTTAATAACCTGACTTCATGCTTTCTCACTTGCAAGGCTGTATTCCCTCATATGGTCGAAGCGGGAGGCGGTAAAATTATTAATGTCGGCTCCATCATTACTAAACTCGGTTTTGGCAAGTTGGTTCACTACGCTGCGGCTAAAGGCGGCATGGATCACATGACCCAAAGTCTGGCTCAGGGCTGGGGGAAACATAACATTCACGTTAATGCTCTCCTGCCCGGACTGGTCGATACAGAAATGATGCCCTGCGAAGGACCTAATAAGGTGCCTCTGGTCGATGTGATTGTGAAGAAAACACCGGTCGGAAAATACGGTGTGCCAGAAGATTTCTACGGTATCTCCGTCATGCTAGCCAGTGAATCTTCTGACTTTATTACCGGCTCAATTATTGTGATGGATGGCGGGCTTTCTTTAGCGATCTAGTTTTACTCTTGACCTTATTGATGAGATAAAGCTCGAAATTGGGGTAGCATGTGATAACACTTGCTACCCTTTTTTATGCCAGCCGCTTTAAACAAATCTGCCTGCGCTTGATATCGGAGCCCCTGCTATGATGTTATTGTTCGAAATCAAAGGAGTCGAGTTCATCACATACGTACTCAGTTACTACAAAACAGATAATCAATAACAGGGCTATAAGCTGCCCTGATGACAATAACTTCGAATACAGACATAGCGCCGCTACAACTATCAGGCTCTCAACCCACCTGACATTGCTCTGTCACATTTCTATAAATAGAAGTGTTCGCAATAAACAACAAAATAAATCACAGGATTGGAGATAGGCTATGAAGTTTTTTGATTTGACGGGCAAGGTCGCCATCATCACCGGTGGTAATGGTGGACTCGGACTGGGTATCGCTAAGGGTCTGGCCAAAGAAGGCTGTGCCGTCGCTCTGGTGGGCCGCAATCAGGACAAAATTGATAAAGCTGTCGCCGAAATGGAAGCCCTCGGCGCCAATGCCATCGGTGTGCAGGCAGATGTTTCCAAAGAAGACGATGTTAACCGTATGGTCAAAGAAACTGCTGACCAACTCGGGCGAATCGACATTCTGTTTAACAACGCCGCCATTAGCTGGGGCATCCATCCCGAGAAAATGACCCTCGCAGAGTGGGATAACTTTATCGCCGTTGATCTCACCTCCTGTTTTCTCTGCGCCAAAGCTTGCCACCCAGAAATGGTCAAGGCTGGCGGCGGAAAAATTGTCAATATTGGCTCTGCCATTACCAAAAAAGGTATGGGTAAACTGGTTCATTACGCCGCTGCTAAGGGCGGCATGGATCACATGACTCAAAGCCTGGCGATGGCCTGGGGCAAGAACAACATTCAGGTCAATGCCGTCCTGCCTGGCCTGGTAGATACAGAAATGATGCCTTGCGAAGGCCCTAAAAAAGCTGGCCCGGTGAATTATATCGTCAAGAAAACTCCGGTAGGCCGCTATGGCATGCCTGAGGACTTTGAAGGCATATCAGTATTGCTCGCTAGCGAAGCATCCAGTTTCATTACCGGCTCTATCATCGTCGTTGATGGCGGCATGATGCTGGGTATCTAACAATCACAAAACAAAAACTGGGGGAGATAAATGAATAACACCAAGTTTGATTTGAGCGGCAAGGTTGCCATTATCACCGGCGGTAATGGCGGTCTCGGCCTGGGCATTGCCAAAGGCCTGGCCATGGTGGGGGCGAAAGTCGCCGTGGTTGGTCGCAAGCAGGAAAAAATCGATAAGGCCGTTAAAGAACTTGAAGCCCAGGGTGCAGAAGCATTGGGAATATCCTGTGATGTTGGCAGTGAAGAGGATGTTAACCGCATGGTTGCCGCCACTGCAGAGCATTTTGGTCGCATTGATATTCTCTTTAATAACGCAGCGATTAGCTGGGGAATCAAAACCGAGGAAATGACTTTGGATCAGTGGAACAATTTTATCGCCAACAACCTGACCTCATGCTTTCTCACCTGCAAGGCCTGTTTCCCTCATATGGTGGAAGCAGGTGGCGGTAAGATCATTAATGTTGGCTCCGTGATTACCAAACTCGGTTTTGGTAAACTCTCACACTACGCAGCGGCGAAAGGTGGCATGGATCATATGACCCAGAGCCTGGCCCAGGGCTGGGGTAAGCACAACATCCACGTCAATGCGGTATTACCCGGACTGGTGGACACCGAAATGATGCCCTGCTCCGGCCCCAAGGCTATGACCCGAGCAGTAGAATTTGTTTCAAAAAAATCACCTGTAGGGCGATATGGCATACCGGAAGATTTTTATGGCTTGTCTATATTACTGGCCAGTAGCGCATCGGATTTTATTACCGGGTCGATTATCGTTGCCGATGGCGGACTTTCTTTAGCGATCTAGCGATAGAGTGCGCGCCAAACCAATAAGCCATAGCGAACACACAATCATAGCGATTATTATTCCGTTAAACATAACCTAAACTCAAGCGAGGACAAATGATGGACGTAGGATTATCACTTATTTTTCAGGGTATCGACCCCAACATGACCGACCACCAGGTCTACACCAATGACTTACATATGGGTGATCTGGCGGAAGAGCTAGGCTTTCAATCTATCTGGGGCGTAGAACATCATTTCACCGACTACACCATGTGCCCGGATGTGTTGCAGTATTTATCCTATTGGGCAGGGCGCAATCCCAATCTCGGTCTTGGCTCCATGGTCGTGGTGCTGCCCTGGCATGACCCCATGCGCGTCGCCGAAGAAATCTCCATGCTCGACAATATGTCCAATGGCCGTGTGATTCTCGGTATTGGCCGCGGTCTTGGCCGGATTGAGTTTGAAGGCTTTGGCAAGGATATGAATGTCAGCCGCCAGCACTTCACTGAATCAGCGGAGATGATTCTAGAGGGCCTCGAAAGTGGCTATTGCGAATTTGACGGCGAGCAGGTCAAACAGGCCCGCAGAGCTATTCGTCCCGCTCCCTATAAAAGCTTCAAGGGCCGAACCTATGCTGCGGCGGTGTCACCTGAATCTTCACAAATCATGGCCAAATTAGGCATTGGCATTCTGGTTATTCCCCAAAAGCCCTGGGCTCATGTTGACCGGGAATTGGCCGACTACCGCAAGACCTATTTAGAGGTAAACGGTGTAGAAGCACCCGCACCTATTCTCGCGGGCTGGACGTTCTGTGACGAAAGCGCTGATCGTGCAGAAGAGATGGCCTATAAATATATCGGTGGCTATTACCGATCCGTTATCGAACATTACGAAATGGCGGGTGATCACCTGAAAAATACCAAAGGCTATGAAACCTATGGCGCCATGCAGGAGCACGTTAGTAAAAGTGTCGAGGACGCTATCAAGTTTTTTATGAGCATTCAGGTCTGGGGCACGCCAGAAAAATGCTTCGAAACCATTAAAGACTTTACCAGTCGTACCGGTGCTGGCGCTTATAACGGTGTGTTCAGCTATGGCGGCATGCCCTACGCTGACGTTGAGAAAAGTTTGCGTTTATTCGCACGGGATGTTTTACCGGAAGTGCGCAAATTGCCGGGGCAAGCGCTACTGGCTGCTTAAGCTCGGCACATTAACCAAAGAGGTATTCGATTAAGGCCAACCATTACTCGATCTATTTGAGTAATGGTTGGCCTTTTTTTTGTCGCGGGGTATCCCACAATATCATTGCCGTATCTACAGTTCACAACTGCTAATCGATGGCTCTTGATTGGCCCTTGATTAGTATTCGTCGTCTCGTTGACGTTGTTTCATCCACACAGGATACTTTACAGCGAAGTCCTAACACAGTAGCTTAACTTCTCATATTACTCTCCGATAACTGCCAATGACCTCCCACACGACGGAACGTAAACCATTACCCACGCTGTATATTCCCCACGGTGGTGGCCCCTGCTTTTTTATGGACTGGACCATGGGTCCTGCGGATACCTGGCACAAAATGGAGGCCTGGTTACGTCAACTGGGTGCTTCGATCTATAGCGATCACGACCAGAACCAACAGCACAAACCAGATGCCATTGTGGTGTTCTCTGCCCACTGGGAAAATGATGTCGTCACCATCAACAGCTCTGCCCAACCGCCGCTCTACTTCGATTATTATAATTTTCCGCCCCACACCTACGAATTAACTTACCCTGCACCCGGGCATCCTGAACTTGCTAGTACCATTGAGAACCTGCTCAGCGTTGCCAACATCCCCTGCCGTCAGGATGCTAAGCATGGCTTCGACCACGGCGTATTTATTCCCTTTTTATTGATATACCCGGAAGCCGATATTCCCATTGTCCAGGTCTCTCTCACCACCTCACTTGATCCAGTTGAACATATCGCGCTGGGCCGGGCACTTGCTCCTTTGCGGGAACAAAATATCTTGTTGGTAGGCAGTGGTTTGAGCTATCACAATATGTCAGCGCTGATGGATGGCCCTGGATCCAGCGCAAGCACTGAGTCACTTGCCTTTGATCGCTGGTTAAGCGCGGTCTGTGAAGCGGCTCCACAGGAACGTAATAAATCTCTTGCTGAGTGGAAATCTGCGCCATCTGCACAACAAGCCCATCCCCGCGAAGAGCACCTGATTCCCTTGATGGTCATGGCGGGTGCTGGCGGCGAAGACAGTGGTAAAACCATATTTAAAGATCAGGTTCTGGGAGCCACTGTCTCTGCGTTTCAGTTTGGTTAAGTAAATGCGCTAACCGCGTTAATCACCAGATTATTTGACCCCAGCCTCCAAATCACGGATCCGCACACTTACGATGTCTACCGGTACACTGCCAGGTTCTGCGCCACCGAAAGCCATCTCATTAGCAATTTGCTGTAAGGCGTGATTAGCCGGCGTTGCTACGCCATAGAGGCGACCTAACAAAACAATTTCGCCATTGAGGTAATCGGCCTCAATAGAACCCGTGCCACGCTTCAGGCTCTGCCACGATGATCCACCACTTCTCGCTTGCCCGTGAATGGGCGCTTCTTCTATTTTGCCCAGGAAACGTGCCTGAAATTCTTCACGTGGGGCGGAGTCGATCTGCGCTGCCGCATAGCAAGCCAGTGCTTCGTCACGGGCCTGGCGTATCAAATCACGGGCCTCAGGCGGCGATCCGCACGCTGCTTGCAGGGCGTTACCCAGGTTCATTAGTAGCTTGGCATACTTCATACGCATGATGGCGGGGTCAGCACGGCAAACAAAATTCGACAACTCAAGGGCTGCCGCAAGCTCGGTAATGGTGTCATCAATACCGTGTGGATATACCCCGCAATCCACCACCCCGGTCACACCTGTGGTTGTAGTCTGCACCACTCCCGGCTCCAGGTGAGCGGCAGGCATTAATACCGCCATACCATAAACATGCTGAAATATTCGAGCCGCTTCACGTTCATTAAAGACACCGTTTTGACAGCACACTACAGGTATTTCATCCCCTGTGGCGTTGCGCAATGCTTCTAATGCAGCGACGGTGTGTTGAGATTTCATCGCCAGCATCACCACATCACCGGCTTCAAAATTGATCTCGGCAGGGTGTTTAACAACGGGGATAGGCAGCGTCACCACCTCATGGGGAGATTCCAGTATCAATCCTTGAGACTGGATAGCTTTGTGGTGCGCACCTCGGGCAATCAATACTACCGAAAAACCTTGTTGAAATAATCGGGCACCAATGGCACCGCCGATAGCTCCGGCACCGTAAATAATAAATCGCATGGTAAGCCTCCTCTAGTCTGGAAACAGCTAGGGGATTTTAGACCTTAAGTAAGGCCGGAAGCGACGCAATTTTAAGCGTAAATCTCGCTTATTAAGCACTGCGGTGTTGTAACGTTGTTGCTCAAAGAGCCCCGTTAAACTGGACACCTGATCCGCCAAATCAGGCCGTAGCGATTCAATTCGCGCTGCAAAATCTCGCGGCCCTTCGCCAGGTCGCCGGGCAATACCGGCTCGCTCCATACGCTGACAAAACTGAATAAAGAATTTGTCCAGCTCATCCCGGTATTTTTTCTCCCGCCCCAACAACGACATAATGGCAACCGGCAACATGGCTAAAGCACCAGCGGCCAATAAAAATAAACCGACACGCAGAGGATCAAGACGACCCAAAATTCCAGTAAGCAGGTCAGTCTGAACATTTTCATAACCAAGCACCCATTTAGCCCAGGCATAGTCCAGAGCATCGAGGCGCAGGCGAAGGTTATTTAGCCAGTTAATATGCCGGTAGCGCTCCAGTGACAGTAAAGACTCAGCCAAAAAATCTTCATTTTCACCAAACAAATCGGCGAAACTCATTTCAATCCGTTCCGGAGCCACTGCAGCAGTTGGGTCAACTCTTATCCAGCCTCTGCCTTCTAGCCAAACCTCTGCCCAGGCGTGGGCATCGTATTGATGAACCAGCAAATAATCCTCGCTGGGATGGCGTTCCCCACCCTGATAACCGACCACCACTCGAGCAGGGATACCAGCAGCACGGGCAAAAAAAACAAAACTACTGGCATAAAATTCACAAAAGCCCCGCTTTGTTTCCCACAAAAACTCATCGACTGTGTGTTTACCTAATAAAGGCGGTTTGAGGGTATAAATAAACTCCTTGTTATAGAGTTTTAGAAGCCGGTTAAGCAATGCCACGGGATCGGGCGATTCCTGCCGCCATTGCTCGGCAATGGCACGGGTCTTAGGATTAAAACCCTCGGGCAGCGCGAGTTCTATTTTCCGCCGCCAACTCGATAAGCCGCCGGTTTCAAGATCGTAATCCAGCCAGGAATTAACCCGATATTGTGTTTTCGAACTCAGTGGGCGTTTACTGAAAAGTCGAAAATCTCGGGTTAAGGCTACATCTTGAGAAGTTGGCTTCGGGGTAGCCAGTGCAAACAACCATGGGCTATTGGTGGCTTCCAGGGTGACTTTATAGGACAGGGCATCTCCCCGTCGGGTCGCCTGTCTATCCCAGGGTTCGGGTTTTTCACCGTACCACTGCAGGAGACTGCCATCCTGATAACCCCATGATCCTGACTGAGACCATCGACGACCATTAAAGTCAGAAAACACCAAACCACGCCAATACAACGTCGACTGGGCCGGGATATCGCCCTCAAACTCCACCCGAAACGCCACCTTGCTGCTGCCGCCTAAATCGCTGAAATCACCAGGCGACATACTATCGCTCACACCGACGACGCCACTACCCTGCTCCTTTGGTACCGCCCATAAGGCACCTATCCGTGGCATGACAATGAACAGCACCAACATCAGCGGCAGGGATTGCACAATAATGACAGCGCTTGAGCGAAAAGGTCGAAACCAGGTGCCTAACTTCCCACTCCGATTAGTCTGCTTATTCTGAGTATTTTGATTATTTTGGTATAGCCCAGCCAAAGCTGCGGTCACAATCATCACCCCGAACACCACTACGAAGCCGGTAACAATACCCTGCTCAAATAAGCATTGAATAATGACAATAAAGTAAGCCAGGTAGATCAGCACCAGCGCATCCCGACGGTGATGAATCTCCAGTAGTTTAAGCAAGAAGCCGCTCACCAGGAGGGCCACCATGGGCTCAAGCCCCAATAGCCGACCATAGCTGCTCAATACGCCGCCAAAGCACAATAGCGTCAATAACACTTTTATAAATCTGGCTGGATGCTGCCAGGCACCACGGTACACCTGTATCTGCCATAGAACGGTCAAGGCAGCCGCTCCCAGCAGCCATAATGGTAAATGCCCGGCATGCAAAGCAAGCGCCGTGACCACGCTAATTAACATCCATAGCAGAGCGGGGCGCGGTGTTTGCCAGGTCGGTTGCATTAGCTTTGGGGCCGTGGCGCTTGATCGAAGAGCGCTAAGGCTCGGAGCACGTTAGTCCGGTGCGCCTCACCGCGAGACGGTGGGATTTCGGTCCCCGGTATCCGTAAACCATATAGAGCTGAGCCACTTGAAATAGCCAGCAACCAGCCACAGAGCCGCGACAGACGAGCCTCGGCATCCATACCTGGGAAGGCATCCCAGTCGAGCCATACCTCTTCGTCTACTGGATCTGAGAAGTGTTTGGTATGCAAACCTTGCTCACGAGCATAGTGCTTCCACGCAATATGCCCCAACGCTTCGCCTTGCCGATACCTTTCAAGACCACGGAAATCTTCCCGCCCACCGGGCAGCTCATCTACACCCTGCCCCGCTGCCTTACTACTCAGCCTGCCTTGAGCATCTATGGGCCGGGGATAAACCAGTCCGCATAGTTTCAGATCGAGATAGGTCCAGGCGCGGAGTAAGCCCAGTGGATAGCGGGTTTCAAGGGTCACTCTGCCAGGTTCAAACCAGCCTCGTTTTTCGGCTGGCACTGCCAGCCATACCTCTGCCAGCTCGGTACCGGGGAGAGACACTACGACAGCCTCAGAGGAGCGATGATAAAGTGAAATACTATCCCGGTAACGACGGCCTTTTTGACTCAATAAAATACCAAATTCCGCCTCGCCACCACAAAAACAGGGCGGCGTGCGCCCCGCTTCGACATAGAGTCCAGACAAATTCAGGAAGGTGTGAAAAATAGCCACTACAAACATGGCCGACAGCAAGAAGGTTGCGCCAAATACCAGATTGTTTTCAAAGTTGGTAGCCACCAGCCAGAGCAGTATTAAAACGCAGCCAAACAAAAACCCTGCTCGGGTCGGAAAAATAAATAGACGCCTATTACTTAAGCGAATTTTGCTCGCCGCAGGCAAACGCCGGTTGACCCACCGCTGGTAGAGTTCCTTGAGCTGGTCACGCAAGCCTTGCAGCATAGGTAACTTACTCCAGATGATTCAAATAATATCGACGCTATTTAAAATCTGTTGTATCAGACTGATCACTTCCTGGTCGTTGGCAGCACCGCTTAAGCGATGTCCGCAGACGGGCTCCAGGCACGCTTGCACATCTTCTGGAATAACATACTGACGGCCATCCATCAAAGCCCAGGCACGAGCACATTGCAGCAAGGCCATGCCGCCACGTGGGGAAATCCCATTATCCAGCTGGGGCAGCGTTCGGGTTTGTTGCAGCAGTCTCTGTATGTAATCAATCAAACTCTCGGCCGCTTTGACACCGGAAACTTTAGCCTGAATTTGCTCCAGAGTAGCTTCGTTGATCGAGGCTTTGAGGTTCTTTAGTTTCTTGCGAGGATCATCTCCCGATAATAATTGCCGCTCAGCGACCGGGTCCGGGTAACCCAGTTTAATGCGCATTAGAAATCGATCTAACTGTGACTCAGGTAAAGGAAAAGTACCCGACTGGGTGGCTGGGTTTTGGGTGGCTATCACAAAAAAAGGCTGCGGCAACTGCCGGGTCTCGCCTTCGACACTGACCTGGCCTTCGGACATCGCTTCCAATAAAGCGCTTTGGGTTTTTGGGGTAGTGCGATTAATTTCATCCGCGAGCACCACCTGCGAAAACACCGGCCCTGGATGAAATTCAAAAGAACCGTTATCACGGTCGTAAACCGATACCCCGACGATATCTGCGGGTAACAAATCACTGGTGAATTGAATACGGGTATAACTCAGCCCCAGGGCAGCGGCCAACGTTTGGGCGAGCGTGGTTTTGCCCATGCCGGGTAAGTCTTCGATAAGTAGATGGCCCCGGGCAAACAAACACGCTAAAGCCAGACGGATTTCCTGATCTTTGCCAATAAGAATTGCGCCGATGCGCTCGACCAGAATATCGGCAATTTTTTTGACGCTACTCAAACCGTATCCAGGCCTCGCTGCAGATCAGCCTTGATATCTTCGATGGCCTCCAGTCCGGCTGCCACCCGAATCAGGTTTTCGCTGATTCCTGCATCAATCTTTTCCTGGGCATTAAGCCTGCCGTGGGTGGTTGTCGCCGGATGAACGATGGTGGTTTTGGCATCACCCAGATTAGCAGTCAAAGATAAAATACGGGTCTTATCGATGACGTGCCAGGCTTGCTCTCTGTCGCCCTTTACTCGGAACGATAACACCCCGCCGA
>CALLDA010000136.1 GCA_937998635.1 uncultured Pseudomonadales bacterium | reverse complement strand
ACGAAGCCAGATGAATAATGATCTTACGCCGCCCTCCCTGTCGCCGATGTCCCCACAAAAAAATACCCTGCCAGGTACCCAGTGCGAGTTTATTATCGATAATCGGAATCCCCAGGCTAGTCGCAGTTAACGCCGCTTTAATGTGGGCGGGCATATCATCGGCCCCCTCAAGGGTGTGGGTGTAGAGGGGATCATTCTCAGGCACCAGTCGATTCAGCCAGGCTTCCAGATCACAACGAGCCGAAGCATCGTAGTTTTCCTGAATCAACAAACTGGCAGAAGTGTGCTGGATATAGAGGGTGCATAGGCCTTCACAGAGATCTGCGCCATTTGCTACCTGCACAATAGCATCAGTAATATCGTGCAAGCCCTGCCCATCGACGGCTATCGTGATAATTTTAATCATCTTCCCGTGCTTACCTTATATCTTGTGGAAGCGGTTAAAGCCTTGCCCGTCCACAGGCCCATATGCCGTTATAATAGACCACATTAGCCACTGACAGATGTCCACTTTCCCGGTAACTTGGCAAGGTTTCAGCCCCGCAAACCCACTTCGATTAGGTCTTCATTCCAAGAGAGATTTCGTGAATCTATCCAAGCCATCCAACAAATCGAACAAATCCGCGAATCCCGATCCCTCCCAGTACCAGGCTCAACTCAAGGAAAAACTGTCTACCGTAGAAAAGCAATTTGAAGACCTTGCCTTGCCCAGCATCGAAGTCTTTAGCTCCGACCCCACCCACTATCGTCTGCGCTGCGAATTTAAAATCTGGCACGACGGAAATATTGCTCACTACGCTATGTACCACCCCGGTGAATACAAAAAGCCATATATCATCGAGGACTTCACCGTGGCATCCGAGCAGATCAATTCGCTGATGCCGCCCTTGCTTAGCGCAATTAATGCCAGTGATATTCTGCGCCGCCGCTTATTCAGTGTTGAATTCCTGACCACACTCAGCGGTCAGGCACTGATCACCCTGCTCTACCACCGTCCTCTCGATGACATATGGGCGGCCGAAGCCGTGGCGCTAACAAAAACATTGACTGCCGATATTATTGGCCGCAGCCGCAAACAGAAAGTCGTGCTTAATAAAGATTACGTCACCGAAACTCTGAACGTCGCGGGCAGGGATTATCACTACCAGCAGATTGAAACCGGCTTCACTCAGCCCAACGGTCGGGTCAACGAAAAAATGCTCAGCTGGGCGGTGGACAAAAGTCGATTATTTGCCGGTGATTTACTGGAGCTGTATTGCGGCAATGGTAATTTCACCCTGCCCCTCGCTCAAAACTTTAAGCGCGTATTGGCCACAGAAATCGCTAAAGTCTCGATCAACTCAGCACTGTTTAATCTCGATAAAAACCAGATAAACAATGTTCAATTAGTGCGCATGTCCAGCGAAGAGATCACCCAGGCCCTGCAAAATGTCAGACCCTTTCGCCGACTAAAACACATTGATCTGGATGGCTACCAATTCTCAACGGTGTTCGTCGATCCACCTCGCGCCGGTCTGGATGACGAAACTCTCGACCTACTACAGCGCTTTGATAACATAATTTATATCTCCTGCAACCCAAGCACGCTGCACGAAAACTTATCGGTGCTGACTAAGCATTACGATATCAAGCATTTTTCTATCTTCGATCAATTTCCTTACACCCCCCATGTTGAATGTGGCGCCGTTTTAAATAGGCGGCAGGATCATCATTGATATAAACATCCCGTTTGATTATTTACTTACTGATGGTTAAACAGAGGTTCTTTTAACAGCTCCTGGGTAGCCTCAATAACAAACTCACCAAAAGCCGCTTCGATATTCGTCCGCTCCCTGGTATAGGCATTTTTTTGTTGTGGGGATAATTCCTTCCAGGCATCCAGCACAGGGATGTGGGAAGTAGCACTCGCTAGCTGAAAAAACACACTGTATTGGTCTTTGTCCGGGGCTGATTCATCCACCTGTGTCAGCAGGTAGGCTATGCGCATACAGCCCTCAGTAAGTGTCAGCTCTTCACGAACCATAGCGCCCGCTAATATACGAATACCCTGGGTGGCGTCTTCAATTTGTTGTTGCCGCCGCCTGGCTATCGCCCGGGCCTCGACTTGCTGTTTTTCCTCCAGGGCCTTTACCCGTCGATGCAGGTGCCAGGCGTATGCACCCAATATCGTCAGAATAAACATCCCCAGGAAAACCCAAACCGCCAAACTATCAATACCTTCAAAGAAGGCCATTAGATCATCCCCCTCGCCTGTAAAAAGGCTAAGCCAAGCACTACCGTCACCACGGACAACAAGCCACTGGTCAAGACCATATTTGCAGCCTGATTCTGGTGGCCACCAAACATTTGCGCAAACACGACGCTAATTGATGAGGTTGGCGAGGACAATAACAAAAAGATAATACCCAGCTCCATGCCGTGAATCCCCATTGCCCAGGCTATCGCCACGCCAATAACAGGCATAATGATGCATTTATAAAGGGTCGCCGCCCAGCCAATAATATTAGGACTGCGTAGGAGCTTAAAATCGAAAGACGCGCCGACGTTAAACAAAATGAGCGGCACCGTTAACTGACCCAATAAATTACCGGTATTTTGCACACCATCGGGAATATCCACCTGTAACCAGCCAAAAAAAGCTCCCGCCAGCACGGCAACAATTACCGGGTTTTTGAAGACATCAGCCCAGTATTTTCCTGCCGATTCACCACCATCGCCCTCGTAGTATTTAAGAATCGCCACCGAATAAATATTATTAAAAATAATGTAGATACCCAATGGCAGCGAGGCCAGTGCGATACCTTCCATGCCATAAATGCCGTGGGTAAAAGCCAGACCAGAGACCAGCAGGTTACCCCGGGATGCGCCCTGTACAAACACCCCTCGCAGTGATCTTTGTTTGACCACCAGGGGCGCCAGAATCCAACACAACAGGGTCAGTCCGATTAACAAACTGATGCTGACCAGCAGAAAATAGGGCGCGATAACGATGCTCTTTGATGACCCTGCCAGGGCGAAAAATAGCGTCGCGGGCGCCGCGTAGTTAAATACCAGGCGCGAGCTGTCTCTCAGAAAGTCAGTACTCAGGAAACCACGACTGCGGAGCACATAGCCCAGCGCGGTGATGAGATAAATCGGCAACAAGGTAGCGAGTACAAAGTCGAATACTACCGATTGCACGGCCACCGACTCCAGGGCTGCGGGTATTGCCATAAAAAATCTCTTGATTGCTCACTACAGCAAGGTGGGATTAGCTAAGGAACCTCTGATCAATTCATGAACTCGTATCTTGCACCCAAAATACCCAGCTTCTTCGTTGCAAATCTTCGCAATAGCTCGCTATTACGTGCGATTTACGCCTTAACTCTGGATATTTTGAATCACAACCTACTTCGTCCAGAATTAATCAGAGGTTCCCTAAATTTTATTACTCGCCAGTATTTTAACAGTTCCCGCCTCTGGCATAAGGTAAAATCCCGGTCATGACACCAGCACCTCGCATCCTTGTTTTAGACTCCGGCGTCGGCGGACTCAGTATTCTCGAAGCCCTCAAGCAAGGGCTCAGCGGCTGTGAATTTGTCTATGCCTCCGACAACGCGGCTTTCCCATACGGGTTAAAAAGTCAGGCTTATCTTGTTGAGCGAGTCGAGGCAGTGCTTAAGAGGCTAATCAAGGAGGTCGAGCCAGATATCATCGTAGTTGCCTGTAACACGGCCAGCACCGTAGTTTTACCCAGTATTCGCGATCACTTTAAAGCGCCGGTGGTCGGTGTGGTGCCGGCTATAAAGCCAGCCGTTGCGTTATCCCGCACCGGCGTTATTGGACTGCTGGGCACACCGGGTACGGTTAATCGGGAATACACTCAAGCGCTCATTAAGGAATTTGCCAATGATTGCGAAATCGTCAAAGTCGGCTCCTCCCGCCTGGTGGAAATTGCTGAGCAAGCCCTGCGCGGCAGTTCACCAGATAAACGTGAGCTGGAGGAAATATTAGCCCCGCTGTTTGCGGCCGATAAGCTGGATACTGTCGTGCTGGCCTGCACTCACTTCCCGCTCATTGTGCAGGCACTAAAAGATGCCTCACCACGCACGGTCAACTGGATTGATTCAGGCGAAGCTATCGCCAGACGGGTGGAATCGTTAATCGCACAAAACTCTTTCCATCCAAAGCCAATCAACCCAAACCCAGTCAATCAAGCGCTCCCCAACAAGACATTTGCCCCAGCTCTTTCTACTAAAGCCATATTCACCAAAGCCAGCGACGAAGTTAACTCACTCCGTGGAGCGCTGCTCAAATTCGGCTGCGACAATATTGCCTTTTGTGAAGATATTGCTTTATTTGAAGGGTTAAAATGAGCCTCTCCATGGTAAGTCCGCTTTTTGATATTGAAGGTCTGATCAATGAGCTGGAAGCAAACACTCAAATATTAGTCCCCAACCGACGCCTGGCGCGGCAGATCACCAGCGCCTGGGGGCAGCATTGTTATCAGCAGGGCCTGCAAGCCTGGCGACAGGCGCCGGTGCAAACCCTCGATACCTGGCTGCTCGAATGCTGGCAGGAATTGCAGAATCGCGCTTATCCAGACTGTTTCACCCATAGCATAATCAACCTCCATGCAGAGCGGTTAATCTGGGAACAGGTGATCGATAATGACTCAGATAAGCCTATTGGTATCGATGGTTCGGCATTTGCACGACTCGCTCAAAGCGCGTGGCAAAATCTGGAACGCTGGCAGGTACCCCTAACCGAAGTCGCTCAAAATGCTCACGAGGCCTGTCAGCATTTACTCCGCTGGTATCAAGAATTTTCCACCCTGCTGGCCAACAAACAACTACTCACTCCAGCGCAAGCTCAGAGCTTGGTTTGGCAGGCTTTTCAGCAGGGCTTTCTGTCCAGGGGTGGACGAGTTGTGCTGGTGGGTTTTAACACCGAACCGGCACCGCTTTTTCAAAACATTATTGAAGCTGCTTTTTCAGAAAGCATCTATTGGCGTGAGGCTGAAAAAAACACCGGCAAACAGGTCTGCATCGCCGCCAATGATAGCGATGAAATAAACCAGGCTGCGCAGTGGGCAAAGAGCACGATA
>CALLDA010000135.1 GCA_937998635.1 uncultured Pseudomonadales bacterium | reverse complement strand
GGCCGGATAATTATTTACCAGTTCCTATTTCCCTAAAAAGACCGGCTTTCTTTTCTCCAGAAACGCCGCCTGACCCTCTTTCAAATCGGCACTGCGAAAAGATTCGGTAACCAGTGCTTTGGCCTCTGCCTTCACCGCGTCGCCGAATAAGGGCTCCTCAACCATATTCATAATGCGCTTAATGCCTTTTAAGGCCAGCGGGGCATTGTTGGAAATTTCTTCCGCCATGGTCATCACGGTGTCATTTAACTGTGCAGATGGCACCAGTCGTCTGACCAGGCCCATATCGGTGATTTCATCACCCTTAAAGGGTCGACCGGTGAACAATAATTCTCGCGCTTTGGCTGTGCCCAGCACCTGGACAAACTGTAAGACGCCCTCTGGCCCATAAACAACACCGAGCTTGGCCGGTGGCATGCCGATGGATACATGATCCGCCGCCACACGCAGATCACAGACCAGCGCCAGATGCAGGGCACCACCAAAGCAGTGGCCGTTGATCATGGCGATGGTGGGATAGGGGAAGTTCTTGACGGCATCGAGTGCCTGCTCAAAAGGCGTGCCGGTAGCGCCACTGGCTCGGGTTTCTTTATGACCGGGGCCGACGGTTTCAATGGCGCTGATATCGTAACCCGCCGAGAAGGCCTTATCGCCAGCGCCAGTGAAAACTACCACACGCACATCGCCACTTTCGGCCCAGTCGGCCAGCACATCGCAGAGATCGCGCAGTAGTTGCGGCGACAGTGCGTTGCGCTGTTTGGGCCGATTAAAGGTGATGAGGCCGATGTGGCCTCGGCGTTCGTGCAAAAGCACCTTCTGTTCCTCAGCCATCATCTCTCCCCCAGCTGTCGTCGCTGCTTTTTACGTCTAATTATTAGAGTCTGTGCGCTCTGTTACCAGTATATCCCTCGGTTTTAACTGAGTACTGATATTAGTTCAACGTCGAAAATCAGGGTGGCATAAGGGCCGATTAGACCGCCCGCACCTTTTTCACCGTAAGCCAGGTGATAGGGCACATATAAACGCCACTTGGCGCCTTCTTCCATCATTTGCAGGGCTTCGGTCCAGCCAGCGATAACGCCGTTTACCGGGAAGTCGGCAGGCTGGCCACGCTGGTAAGAACTATCAAATACCTTGCCATCGATAAGCTTGCCTTCGTAGTGGGTGCTAACTTTGGAGCTGGCGCTCGGGGTGGCGCCTGAGCCTGCGGTTAACACTTCATATTGCAGGCCAGATTCGGTGACAGTGATCTCTTCACGCTGAGCGTTTTCAGCCAGGAATTTTTCACCATCGCCGGCAAACTTCGCTTTGTCTTCTGCCTGACTCGCTTCGATACGCTTATTCACCTCTTCAAAGGCGGCTTTCACGGCGTTGTTATCCACCTGGGCCGGTTTGCTCTCAAGAGCGTCGGTAGCGCCCGCAATGAAGGCATCGAGCTGAAGGTCTTTAAAGGGGCTTTGTTTTAATTGGTCACCCATTTGGCGGCCAATACCATAACTAACTTTTTGTTCTACTGTGTCGAACGGGTTGGACATAGCTACATGCTCTCGAAAAAAAGAGCCGACAGTCTAGCATGAGGAAAATAAAAGTCTCCCCGCCGAAAGATCATATCCCTCGGCAGACGAACAATGGAATCTGGATTTAAAAGGCAATAAAACTTGAGGAATCGAGAGTCGAAATGATGAGGGTGGCTTTAAAACTTGAGTAAAAATTCGACACAAATTCAATGAGCAATTCCACAAGCCGTCAATTGAGCACGCGATAGCCGCGCCCTCTCAGGCAGTTTCTCACCACACGCTGTTTCTCGCGGTAACCCTGGCCAGTGCCTTTAACTGCACCCAGCACCCCACCAACGCCTGCAGCCCGCGCAGCTGAACTGCTATCGCCGACAATGGCGCCAATGGCGCCTCCTACCACCGCACCGGTAACAGCTTTGGTCGCCACTTTTTCACCGACGTTTACCTGGGCCGCGTAGCTCCGACATTCGTGTAAATCCTGGTAGTAGGCACCCATATCAACATGTTTGGTGTCAATAATAATGTCACCACCAGAATGCTGTCGGTGATGGGCGCAAGCCGATAAGACCAAAATACTCACCAAAGCCAAACCAGACCTTGTTTTCATAAGCCCCTCCGTCGTTAAGACCAACATCTCGCCTTTAACTGTAAACCATGCTTTTTATCATGGACTAGAATTACATTACCTAATACCTATTAACGTAAGTTAAATGCTTTGGTTGACAGCTTATGTCTAATACAGACTGCGGAGCAAATCCCACGCTCCCCTAAAAGGATGATGCGATTATGCAAATTGGCGTTCCAAAAGAAATAAAACCAGACGAAAACCGCGTTGCATTGACCCCAACAGGCGCTCGCTTGCTTGTAAAGGCGGGGCATGCAATCTTTGTAGAAGAAAACGCTGGTATTGGCTCTGGGTTTCCGGATGCTGAATATACTAAAGCTGGAGCATGCATCGTCACTGCGGCAAGCGCCTGGGATGTTGATCTGGTACTTAAAGTGAAAGAGCCCGTTGCCAGCGAATACCCCTTTTTACGGCAGCAAATGATATTCACCTATTTCCACCTGGCTGGTGTCGATCCTGAATTAACCAGGACATTACTCGCCAATAAAACCACTGCCATTGCCTATGAAACGGTGGAAGACGAGCACGGCAAATTACCTCTGTTAGCACCAATGAGTGCAGTCGCGGGCTCCATGGCGGTGACCATGGGCAACTACTACCTGGCCAAATTCAATGGTGGCAAAGGCATGCTCTTGTCGCAGTTGTTTGATCAATGCTACGGCAAGGTGCTTATCGTCGGTGATGGCGTGGTTGGACTGCACAGCGCCAAGGTCGCCACAAACATGGGTGCCGAGGTGTACGTAGCAGGGAATCGGCCCGACAAGACCCGGCAGCTAGCCAAAGCTCTATCATCCGACATCCACTTTATTCAATCTACCGAAGAAAATATCGCAGTTGAACTCACAGATGCTGATCTGGTGGTGGGAGCAGTTCTGGTTCGGGGTGGTCGAGCGCCTCATGTCATCAGCGAAGCCATGGTGAAAACCATGCAGCCCGGTTCAGTCATTGTCGATGTCAGTATCGACCAGGGTGGTTGTATAGAAACCGCCAGGGCTACTACTCACTCCGAGCCAGTCTTCACAAAACACGACGTGATCCATTATTGCGTGGCCAATATGCCGGGGGCTTATCCCCGCCTGTCCACCATCGCCCTCACTAACGCCACGCTGCCCTATGTAGTGAAGCTAGCTGATCAAGGCGAAGACGCCTTAAAAGCAGATTCTGGATTTGCCCGGGGAGTTAACACTTATGGTGGTCATATCGCCTGTCTGGCTGTTGCCGAAGGCCTGGATATGCCGGATAGGTTTAAGGCTTTCACCTAGTGGCATTGAAATCAGGCTAGTTGAAAAAAGCTTTTCTGACAGATGACAGCTTGCTGACCAATTTTTTTAGCTAACACTTTATTGATGGCCCTTGATGGTGATCAATGCACACACCCTGAGTGGGGCCTAGTCTGGGCGACTATCAGCCTTATTAGCGGCGATATCACAGCCA
>CALLDA010000134.1 GCA_937998635.1 uncultured Pseudomonadales bacterium | reverse complement strand
GCCAGGGCCTTTGTATCTGGGTAATTCAGGAACGTCGATGCGCTTGTTGACCGGGCTTTTAGCTGGGCAGAAGTTTGATAGTGTACTCACCGTCGATGCCTCGCTATCGGGACGCCCGATGGCCCGGGTGGCTGATCCTTTGCGCCTGATGGGTGCCGAAATTACCACAACTGAAGGTGGTAAGCCGCCGCTGTCAATCACCGGTAATAAAACTATTAATGCCATTGATTATGCGTTGCCGGTGGCCAGCGCCCAGGTTAAATCCTGTGTGATGCTGGCGGGGCTTTATGCTGAGGGTGAAACCAGTGTCGTAGAACCCGCGCCGACCAGAGATCATACCGAGCGCATGTTGAGGGGCTTTGATTACCCGGTCAGAACCGAGGCCAGCACTATCACTCTAAGGGGCGGTGGTTCTCTGATCGCCAGCGCTATTGACGTGCCTGCGGATATTTCTTCGGCGGCTTTTTTTATGGTGGCAGCATCGATCGCACCGAGTTCGGATATTTTATTGCGCCATGTTGGCATCAATCCCACGCGTATTGGCGTAATCAATATTCTGCGCCTGATGAGTGCTGATATTGAACTGCTAGACGAGCGTTTTACTGGCGGAGAACCCGTCGCCGATATTCGAGTGCGCAGCGCAGCCCTGAAGGGCATTGAGATACCGGAAGATCAGGTACCTCTGGCCATCGACGAGTTCCCGGTGATTTTTATTGCCGCAGCCTGTGCTAGTGGCACCACAGTTTTAACCGGTGCTGAGGAGTTGCGCGTTAAGGAAAGTGATCGCATTCAGGCCATGGCTGACGGTATGGCGATACTGGGCATGTCAGCACAAGCAACCGCAGACGGCATGGTCATTGAAGGTGGGAGTTTTGGTGGCGGAACAGTAGATAGCCAGGGTGATCACCGCATAGCCATGGCTTTTACGGTTGCCGGTTTGTGTTCGAGCGAGCCAGTGGTGATTCGGGATTGCAGTAATGTTGCGACATCCTTTCCGGGCTTTGTCGAACTAGCCAATACCCTGGGTCTCAAGGTGACGGAGGAAAAGGTCTGATGTCTGACAAGGTACCCGTCATTACTGTTGATGGCCCCGGAGGCGCTGGCAAAGGCACGATTAGCCAAATGCTAGCAACAGATTTAGGCTTTCATTATCTCGATAGCGGTGCTCTGTACCGTTTGCTGGCTTTAGCTGCAAAGCGACATAAGGTAAGCCCCGATAACGTAGAAGGATTGACGGTGCTTGCCGGCCATATGGATATCACCTTCGAAATGAACCCGGAGGGTGGACGGCCCACCGTCGTGCTGGAAAGTGAGGATGTGTCATCGATAATTCGCAGCGAAGAGGTCGGTAAAGACGCTTCAATTGTTGCGGCGATACCAGAAGTGCGTCAGGCGCTTTTGCAGCGTCAGCAGGCTTTTGCTCAGGCACCGGGTTTGGTGGCGGATGGGCGGGACATGGGGACAGTGGTGTTCGCTAATGCGGAGGTCAAAATATTCCTTACCGCCAGTCCGGGGGAGAGGGCCAAAAGACGGCATAAGCAGTTGATTGGTAAGGAAGAAAATGATAGCCTTGCCGCCCTCGCGGATAAGGTCAGACAGCGGGATGAGCGCGACGAGAATCGCTCAGTGGCGCCATTGCGTCCTGCGGACGAGGCGCTCACTCTTGATAGTACGGAATTGTCGATACCTGAAGTCTTCGCTGAAGCAAGGAAACTGGTAAAGGATAAATTGAGTCTCTAGGGTTAGAGCAAGTATCACTGAAGCGCAAACACCATTGAAACAGTAGGTGAACAGCCAGAATTGCACTTACCGGTTTCGTAACTTAAATACCCCGAGGTTCTGGTGCCCCGGTGATGGGCCTTTCAGTCTAAAAAGGCTCTTATTGATTAATGAGGTATAAACCGGATGAGCGAAAGCTTTGCGGAACTATTTGAAGAAAGCCTGAAGTCTGTAGAAATGGCACCAGGATCCATCGTCACAGGCGTAGTGATCGATATCGACAAGGACTGGGTAACCGTCCATGCCGGCCTGAAGTCAGAAGGCGTAATTGCGATTAATGAATTCTTCGACGAGAACGGAGAATTTTCGACGGCCATTGGTGATGAAGTCCAGGTCTCCCTGGAAACCGTAGAAGACGGTTTTGGTGCCACTCGCCTGTCCCGTGAAAAAGCTCGCCGAGCAGAATCGTGGCTTGAGCTTGAAGCGGCACAAACCGCCGACGAAGTTGTGACCGGAATTATCAGCGGTAAGGTCAAAGGCGGCTTTACTGTCGATGTAAACGGACTGCGTGCATTCTTGCCGGGTTCGCTGGTGGACATCCGGCCTATGAGGGAAACCACTCATCTTGAAGGTACGCCCCTTGAATTCAAAGTCATCAAACTGGATCAGAAGCGCAATAACGTAGTGGTCTCTCGACGCGCTGTCATGGAAGCGGTTAATTCAGCCGAGCGCGAACAATTACTTGCCACACTTGAAGAAGGTATCTCTCTCAAAGGTATTGTTAAAAACCTTACTGACTACGGCGCCTTTGTTGATCTGGGCGGTATCGATGGTCTGCTGCATATCACCGACATGTCCTGGAAGCGCATTAAACATCCTTCCGAGGTGGTTAATGTCGGCGATGAAATCGATGTCAAAGTACTGAAATACGATCGTGAAAGAAACCGCGTATCCCTGGGTATGAAGCAAATGGGTGATGATCCATGGGCTGATATTAAAGGCCGCTACCCAGAAAATATGAAAGTTATGGCGACGGTTACCAACCTGACTGATTATGGTTGTTTTGCTGAATTAGAAGACGGTGTAGAAGGTCTTGTTCACGTTTCCGAGATGGACTGGACGAACAAAAACGTTCACCCATCAAAAGTTGTGCAGGTTGGTGAGCAGGTCGAAGTTATGATCCTGGATATCGACGAGGAGCGTCGGCGTATTTCTCTGGGCATGAAGCAATGCTTCATGAATCCCTGGGATGAATTCGGTACCAAGCACAGCAAAGGTGATCGAATTAACGGTACGATCAAGTCCATCACAGACTTTGGTTTGTTTGTTGGGCTTGACGGCGCTATCGACGGGCTGGTTCATATGTCCGATATATCCTGGAATGATAGCGGCGAAGAAGCCGTGCGCAATTTCAATAAAGGTGATGAAATTGAGACAGTGATCCTGGCTATTGATCCTGAGCGTGAGAGAATTTCTCTGGGTATCAAACAAATGGCCGATGATCCCTTCTCCAACTTTCTGGCAGCCAACGAAAAAGGCGGCTTAATCAAAGGCACGGTAAGGTCTGTTGATGCCAAGTCTGTCGTAGTTGATCTGGGTGACGGTGTCGAAGGCCATATGAAGGCTTCCGAGATTTCTCAGGATCGAGTCGAAGATGCGCGCACCGTCTTTAAGGAAGGCGACGAAGTCGAAGCACGGGTTGTCGGTATGGACCGGAAAAATCGCGTGGTAAGTCTGTCAGCTAAAGCCAAAGATATGGCCGAAGAGCGAGAGGCGATTAAAGAGCACAAGGATAAGGAAACAGCCACTGCTGCACCGACGACCATTGGTGACCTGATCAAGGCGCAAATGGGAAATAGTGACAAATAAGGAGCACTTCCCAGTTATAAAAGCCTGACAATTAATCGATAGCCAAAATATGACTAAGTCTGAACTGATAGAAAAAATTGCGAAGCAACAGGATCAACTACCGCCCAAGGATGTTGAGCTAGCTGTCAAGGTGATTCTAGAATATCTAGCTCAGGCCTTAGTTAATAATGGCCGTATCGAGATAAGAGGTTTTGGCAGTTTTAGCCTGCATTTTCGAGAGCCACGACAGGGACGTAATCCCAAGACCGGTGAAAAGGTTGAATTGCCGGGCAAATATGTGCCTTATTTTAAACCTGGAAAAGAATTGCGCGACCGGGTTAACAACGGTATGCATAAATCTTAGGCTTATCTTGTACGCGATGAACAGGAGAAAACGGTAAAGTGAAGGCTTTGCCGTTTTTTTAGGAAATATGAAAAAGATAAAAACGACCATACTGGTAATAGCCGCCTTGATAGCAGTTTTTATAGGTATCTGGGTGGTTCAGGATAATGCTCTGGAGACAGGTATTGTCCTGTTAGGGTTTCCTCTGATAGAACTGCCCATTGGTTTATGGCTGCTGGCGTTTTTGTTGGCCGGTGTAGCTGCTGGCGTGTGCCTGTGTTACCCAACGATATTTGCTCTGCAAAGACGCTCTCGAGAAAATATAAAGCGACTACAGAAGCTTAACGCTGAACTGAGTGCGGCGCGGGGGCAATCTACTGCAGAATAGTTAATAGATATTATTTTTATTTAAGCGAATACTGTCGTCGCTCTGTACTTCGGTTGGGATATGTCTAAAAAGCCAAGCACTCGTATTATCGTAGCCCTGGATTATGCTGACCAGCAATCAGCTCTCGATTTCGTCGACCAGCTTAGCCCCGATAAATGCAAGTTAAAAGTTGGGAAGGAGCTGTTTACCCGAACCGGCCCAGATTTGATTAAGTGCCTGGTCGATCGTGGTTACGAGGTATTTCTCGATCTTAAGTTCCATGATATTCCCAATACCGTAGCGGCTGCGATATTGGCCTGTGCCGACCTGGGTGTCTGGATGGTCAATGTCCACTGCTTCGGCGGGTCAAAAATGTTGCTGGCAGCGCGGCGAGCGTTAGATGGCCACGGTGGCGAGACCTTGTTGACAGGTGTCACGGTATTGACCAGTTTGAATCACATTGATTTGTTAGAGATAGGTCTTGATAGAGAACCAGGAGAGCAGGCATTGCTGCTGGCAAGGCTCGCGAAAGAAGCCGGTTTAGATGGCATCGTTTGTTCCGGGCGAGAAGCCGGTGTTATTAAAGATCAGTTCGGCGATGACTTTTTGAGAGTGACGCCGGGCATTCGTCCGAACGATTACGCTACCGAGGATGATCAGGCTAGAACACTGACGCCAAAACAAGCGCTTTCTCAAGGCAGTAGTTATCTGGTTATAGGACGACCCGTGACGGGGGCATCCAGCCCTATCGACGCCCTGCTTGCTATAAAAAAGGAAATTGGCGAAGATAGCTAACGGGAACGGTTTCCCGTTTATCAATTCTAATGGAAGTGCATGATGCACAAGGAGTAGGAAATGAATAAGTCTCTAGTTAAAAGATCAGTGATGCAGCCTCTAAAGATAGCCCAGCTTTTCAGCGTGTTTATTCTAG
>CALLDA010000133.1 GCA_937998635.1 uncultured Pseudomonadales bacterium | reverse complement strand
TGGCGACATTGTGCGCAGTTTACAAAGAGGAAAGCATCCTATCTATAAACGGTGACACTACTGTTTACGAGCTCCCTAAATGGCCGGGTGGGAAAAAATATTTTTGCTCGGTTTGTGGGTCAACTGTGCATTGGGTTAATCCGGGCGCTTTTTCTGGCATGCATATGGTTGCTGCTGGCTGCTTCGCAGACCCAAATTTTCCGGCCCCAGATACAGTCACCCAAACAAAATATAGGCACTCTTGGTGCCCTGCATTTGAAGGGGCCGAGCATTATGAAGAGTATTCTGGCAAGTGAGTTAATACACATAGCCGATAGCTCCACCGGATCGCTGCTTCGCAGCTCCTCGGTGAGCTAGGCCTTATGTCATATAAGGTAGGTGCAAGTGTTTCCTATACGCTCAGCCGGAACAAATCGAGGTAAATAATGAAACGTCTTTTCCTTCTAACCGTCGTATTGGTATTGTCAGGTTGTGACTCAAGTAGCGACAACGCCAGGACGCCTGAGGAAGTTCAAGCAGAAATTGAGGCAAGTCAAAAATCATTTGAGGAAAACCTGCAACGTATTGAGGCTGAGAACAAAGCAAGGGAAGCGCGGCTTGTTGAGCAGAGACGTTATATCAGTGCCCGATTTGTATCTGTCAATGAAGAGTTTCTGGAAGTTGAATTAACAAATGAGTCGGCTAAAGACATTGATAATGTCGTTGGCTCCTTAGAAGTCCTGGATAGCGACAGCAACATTGTCACGAGTATTGCGCTGACTAACTGGATACCGGGTGATATTTATTTGCCAAGTGGTGGTACAACGCCAGCACGTAAAGGTCTGGCACTCGAAAGACCTGAAACACGAAGCCAAATACTTGAGCAGGCATCTGAATATAAATACATCTACACCACACTCCGTATTCAGTTTGTCGGTGAAAATGAAATAACTTATCTGGATCCCATTTTACAGCCCAGGCAGACAGTGATTAAGGAAATTAAACCTGTCAATCAGGTTAAACCAGAAGCTTGTGCAAGCAATCAAATTAGCCTTGAAACAGAAGAAGTATATTATCCAGGTCCAAAATGCGAACATATCGGGCGTAATATTGATTCTGAGCGCTTCAATGTCGAGTATATCAATATGTGTAAGTCGGAACTGGGAATTACCAAGCTCTTGCCATCTGTAGCGAAGGTTCAAGTATCTTCCTGCATCTACGAAACTAAACGCCCTGGGCTAGTCTATAGAAAGCGGTTTTGCTGCGATATACCTAAATGAAACAATAGGGGACAGACAGAGCATTAAGGTTAGGTCTAGAAATCAAGCCTGACCTGAGCTCGACGTGTGGGTCGCAAGTACATAAAAATAGCGTAAAAAAACAAGAGATCAGACAAAAAAATCTCAGGTCTTGCAATCGAGCATCTTGACCTGCATCCTCAAGCAGGAAACTCCACACTCGGCTATTCTTCAACACTTGTTTTGACATCATCCCTGGGAACCGGCACGAGAATTATAATGCGCTATAGCATCAATACATAAAACCCAGGTTTAGGTTTACATACATGCAAAAATACCTAAGCAGTTTACTTGTCACAACAACGATCGTATTTCAGGTCCAGGGCGTCTCTGCGGAATGGGGTGGGAGCATTACGTTGGTCAGTGATTACCGCGCGCGGGGTATTTCTCAATCGGGAGAAGAGCCTGCTGTGCAGGGCTGGATTGAATATTTTCATAATTCAGGATTTTATGCGGGCTGGTGGGGGAGCAATCTCGATTATTATCGCTCCGGTGATCCCTTTGACAACGAAGAATGGGTTGAGCATGACCTTTATATTGGTTATTTCAAACAGCTTAGCGAAAATCTCTCGTATGACTTCACCTATTACGAATACTTCCTCCCTGGTACTAAATCGGATGTAGATTTTAATGAAATCGCCCTAGGTATCGATTATTACAATCTCCGGGTGGTTTATTGGTATACGAATGATACGTTTAATACGGGAGAGGATTACAGTTACATCGAAGCTGGCTATAAGGTGGCTTTGCCAATGAATTTTGGCCTGACGTTTCATGCCGGTTATTCATTTGGAAATGCCCTGGATTTGGCCGTTTTTGGTTTTAACGAATATCTTGATTACTCCCTGACGGTGGATAAAAGCATTGCCGGACTGGATTTATCGATAGCTTATTCTGATACGAATATTGACGGCAACTCTGTGGTAAACAACAATTACAATGCAAATCAGAATGCACTGATATTCTCTTTGTCAAAAGAGTTCTAGGGTATTTTTATATAAATATTATTGGGGGAATTATCTAAATCCTAGTTTGGCTATCGTCGCGCATTCAGTTTGTTGTTATTTCCGTCTTTCTTAATCCTCTGAATCCCTGCCCTCAGTATTCTCCGTAGTCACTGTGGACTCAGTGTTATCGGCGGTAATATAGAGCCAGACAAAGCCAGACACCCCCGCAATTACCGAGGCGATCAACACCCCGGTTTTTGCCATCAATAGCTCTTCTGGATGATGCGAAAAACCCAGTTCGGCGATAAATATCGACATCGTAAATCCAATGCCACCCATCAGCGCCACACCAACAATATGCTTAAAATTCAGATCATGGGGCAGCGTACTAAAACCCAGCTTGACCGTAAGCCAGGCGAAACCCGCGATGCCGATCAACTTACCGGCGACCAGGCCTGCTGTAATACCCACTGCAACTGGATGGGTGACTATGCTACCCATTGATGACCAGTCGATGGGAATGCCCGCATTAGCCAGAGAAAAGATGGGTATCACCAGATAAGCAGATGGCAGGTGCATCTTGCGCTCCAATAATTGAGCTGGCGCCTGAACCATTTGCACGCCATCGCCTAAAGCCTGAACTCGGGAACGCAGTTCATGGTTTTTAATAATGCTCTCTTCACGCTGGTAGATCTGTTTAATCTGTTCAATCAAGCCACCCATCTGCGATAGAAATCGAGCCGGGTCATACTTGGGTCGCATGGGGATGGTGAACGCCAGAAAGATACCTGCCAGCGTGGCATGGACACCACTTTTCAACATGGCAATCCACAGCACCACACCCAGCAAAACATAGGGCAGCGGTCGGCGAATGCCACCCAGGTTTAATGCGACCAGCAGGAATAAGGTAATAAACCCAGTCACCAGGGCGGTAAAGTTTATGGTTTCGGTATAAAACAGGGCAATCACCATGACCGCGCCTAAATCATCGACAATGGCCAGGGCGACCAGAAAAGTCAGCAAACTTTTCGGCACGCGGCTGCCCAGTAGAGCCAGAGCACCCAACGCGAAAGCGATGTCGGTGGCCATGGGAATTCCCCAACCATCGAAGGTGTGACCCTCAGGATTAATGGCGAGGTAGAAAAACACCGGTACGATCATGCCACCCATGGCCGCCATGATGGGCAAGATGGCCTGTTTAGGGTCAGCTAGCTCCCCCACCAGAATTTCACGTTTTAGCTCTAGGCCGATGACAAAGAAAAACACCGCCATCAAGCCATCGTTAATCCAGTGGTGCACAGATTTTGATAGCTGGAAGCCCTCAACACCGATGGTAAAAGTCATCTCCAGCAGGTGATGATAGGCCTCGCTCCATTGACTATTGGCAATAAAAAGCGCTACCAGGGCGCAGAGCATCAGCAGGACGCCACTGGTGGTTTGGCGATGAATAAACTCATCCAGAGGGCTTAATACACGATCAAAAGCCTTTTCCCATGGCGCTATGTGTTCTTTACCTTTCATTTATTGCTTCCTTTATGTAGATACGGATTAGTTCCTTTAAGTAGACATGCGTTGGCGATATTGGTGCTGCACCAAACAAAGTTGCCACTTTTAACTCATACCTTTTTGATGGTAGATCTGGACGAGAAGCTGAGGGATATACCTAACCATTATTTGCAGGGTCTTATTTACAAGGGCTTAGTGTTTACAAGGGCTTAGTGACAGCGCTGTATTCACAAGGTCTTATCGCCGACTGAATCGTGCCGCACCCCGATACAAAGCGCAGTGAGATTATGCAGCATCCATCTTTTTCTCAAGAATATCGACG
>CALLDA010000132.1 GCA_937998635.1 uncultured Pseudomonadales bacterium | reverse complement strand
TAGCGGCTACTTATATATTGGCAGCCCCTGCAAGCAGGCCCGCCCCCTGAGTGAAGCTGAACTGGTTTACTTTACCTATACCGCTGCTAACTACGCGGCTTTGAAGGATCAATACCTTGAAGGCTGATACCCCGAAGCTCGACCAGGCAAGGCCCAAACACTAAACCTAAGTACTAAACCCAAACACTACACCATATCGCTATAGGGGTTATCTCTGATCAAAGGCACCGGCTTGCCGTAGCCCGGCACGCTAATCGCCTGATCTGAAATCAATACCTCCTCATCGCTGATCGCGCCTTCACCAAAGCGATAAATCGGGGTCAATTCACCATGATCGGCACGCTGCTCATAGGCCAAAGCCTGCGCGCGGGTGGTTTCGAGCCTGGCACTGTAGTTCTGCCAATCTTCGCTATAACGCTTGCGAACCATTGCCTGAGCCGCTTTTCCTGAAAACAACACCCCAGTCGCATTGTTGCCGCCAAACCCTTTGGCATTAATAAAGGCGATATCTTTACCTTCCTCTCCGGTCGATAAATCCTCAAGGGGGATATTGAGTCGGGTTTGGCAAACATCATCCGCCACGGCAGGCATGGTTTTGATGCCGGGAATTAATCCGCAGCGCATCGCCCCCAAAGCCGTCATTATCTGATCACCACTGGCCGGTGCCAGCGAATGCCCAACATAGGCCTTGACCGCACACACCGGCCAGTCGTCAATATCAAAAGCCTCGGCAAGACGGTCAAAAATGATCGATTCAGTGACGCGGTTTTGCGGCGTGCTAGAGCCATGGGCCATAACGAAGCTGCGTTTTTGCACCGCTTCAAGTCCAAGAATGCTTTTCGCCGCAGACAGTGCCTTACCAAAACAGAGGTAGTTACCCGGGCCAGGTCCCGATATGGATTTCTTAATACCATCGGCATCGATGAAGACATCGGGCACTGCACCGTGAATATCAGCACCGAGCTCGACCGCCAGGGCGTCATCCATCAAGACAATATATTGGGAGGATTCACTGATCACAAAGCCGCCATTTTCACCAAAGGGTCGGCTGTAGCGACGCGGGTCTGTATCCCCGACCGCAGCCATTTTTTCTTCTGTAGCCAGAGCCCCCATATTGGAATAACCCTCGACAATATCAGGGAGAATTGGCGCTTCACTACAACCAACCACCGCAACCCTTCGAATACCTTCCTGAATATCCTGCACCGCTGAGCGCAGGTTATAGAGAAAACTGGCGCAGGCACCGGCCACCGCTTCCGTGTGACCAAGGTTACCCAGCACATAGGCATTAACAAAATCTGCGGGCATGCTGGTCAATCCCATGGGCACCTGCTTGGAGGTCGGCCGACCACCCTGATAACGGGATCGCATCAGCCCGCCCAGACCTTCATCACTCAACTGCCCCATGGCGCTGCTTGCATACACTCCCATTTCATCCGGCCCCACAGCATCGCAGATCACCTGCCAGTCAATACCGATTGAACGAACCGCATCCGTTGCGCCAAATACCGCCAGCTGCAAGCCTCTGGGTTGAAAACGCGACTTATAAAGCTCGGCTGGATCAAAGCCAGTGGGCAATTGCCCCGCAGCCTTAACGCCCATGTTGCGGGTGCTGGCCATCAATACCGCCTGAGGGCCTGTGACCTCTATGCGTACTTTGCCATCAGTCTGCTCATTCACTTGCCAGCCTTCGGGCAATGGCTCCGGCAACTCTTTGGCCAGCATTTCAAAGCTCGCTGCACCATTGACCGGACTGACTGTCATTGCCGCCTGCCATTCGGTCGCATCAGGATTGTAGTGATTAGCCTCGATACCACGCACCAATGTACCTTCTCGTACCGGGCCTGCAAAACGTTCATAAATACCCGCTAGATCCAGCGCCGTACCACTGTCATCCCGGTAGGTCACGCCATCCCAGATCACCAGTTTCATCATGCAAGCCAGACCAGCGACAGTTTTATGTTGTTCTTCGATGCTGAGGTTTTCCAGAACCATACGGCGATAGGCCTGATCAAAAGAACTTCTTCCGGCTGGGCCAACGCCGCCGTAGCCAACAATCACGGGTAGTATCGACATGAATTTTATTTTCCCTATGGGCAGCTTTTATTGGTTTGAGAGGTCTTGATTTGAGCGGTCTATCCGCCAACATTATTATCAACGCCTGAATTCCGCTTAGTGTAGTGGGCACACCCGCCTTGCTTAATTGGCATATTAGCCAAATAATGTGCCAATTAAGCCAGGATTGAACAGCCCCGACGGTCAAGTCACTATGAATATTGCCTACAACGTCACAATTTTACTGAGCGAGAATATCCTTGCTTCAAGCGCAACTCTGCCTATAGAAATCCTGTCCACCGCTGAGGGTGCGGCGCGTGGACAGGATCGATTTGCCCGCAGAATCAATATTCAATGTGTTTCCCTAAATGGCGAACCTGTCACCACATCTTCGGGCTTTGAGCTGGCACCTTCCGCAGCGCTGGAAGATATTGGCCAATGCGACTTAATCCATATTCCGGGGCTGTGGCGCAATCCCCGGCCGATTATCAACAGTCATCGAGGCTACCTGCCCTGGTTGCGGGATCAGCAACAGCGGGGCAGCATCATAAGCGCGGTAGGCACCGGCTGCTGTTATCTCGCCGAAGCGGGTCTCCTCGATGGCAAACCCGCCACCACCCACTGGCATTATTTTGATCAGTTTCAGCGGGACTACCCCAGGGTCGATTTAAAGCGCCAATACTTTATTACCCGAGCTGACAATCTCTACTGTGCAGCCAGCATAAACTCCCTCGCCGAGCTAATGGTGAACCTTGTATTTCGCTGGTATGGCAGAACCGTTGCCAATCTTGTGCAGCGCAATTTCTTTCACGAAATACGTAATTCTTTTGAGCCAGATAAATACTACACGGACGAAGCCATAGAGCACCCCGATGAGGATATCTTACAGATCCAGATATGGATGCAGGACAACTACAGTAAAACCGTGACCATTAGCGCCCTGGCCAGCCACTTTGATATGAGTGTTCGCACCCTGAATCGACGTTTTAAAAATGCCCTGGGCAAAGCTCCCCTGGATTACCT
>CALLDA010000131.1 GCA_937998635.1 uncultured Pseudomonadales bacterium | reverse complement strand
ACTCTGCTCTCTATCGGTCTGACAAAATGCCCAGGGGCTCTATCACACCGAATAAACGAGAAACAAAAATAAGCTAGTTCCCAGTCATCTTTATTCGAAATAAGCATATTAAAAAGCGTTATTTTACTTGTCTGCTATAGAACGTTTTAATCCTCGGCCTTGGATCTAAATACGTTTTATCAGACCAACTATGAGCCTAGCAGCTGAACAATATCCGCCTACCTATGAAAGCCTGTCATCTGGCAAGGATGGCCAGGCCTCTGCGCCTGGGCCACTGTTCGACCTAAGCGAAGCCAACCGAACACTGGCTGGTGCATCACCCGTGGACATCCTCACTAAAGCGCTTGCCGCCGCAAAAAACCCTATCATCAGCACCAGCTTTTCTGCCTATTCGGCCGTCTTACTGGACATGGTTCAAACTATCCGCCCCGGCACCCCCGTCGTCTGGTGTGATACTGGGTTTAATACCGCCGCTACCTATCGCTTTGTCGATCACTTGGTCAAGCGTTTGGATATCAATCTGAAAGTCTATCACCCGGATGTATCTGCCACTCACCTGAGAGTCAGATACGATGGTATTCCTGAGGCCGGAACGCCAGAGCACGAACTGTTTTCCAAAACCGTCAAGCTGGAGCCCTTTGCCCGAGCTTTTCGGGAATTGCAGCCCGATTTATGGATCAATGGTATTCGTAGCGAAGAAACCGAATTTAGAAAATCACAGGATATTTTTACCTGGGATGAGTCTCGTTCGACCACAAAAGTTGCACCCTGCTTTCATTCTAAAAGCATCGATTTAGTTAACTACCTTATCGAGCACGACCTTCCCTCAGAAGTGGAATACCATGATCCCACCAAACCTGAGGATCATCTTGAGTGTGGCTTGCATTACTAAGCTCTTATTACCAGGCGGATAGTGCACACTCATATAGCTGGAACGCGGCTAGGCAGAATAGCTTTCCAGCGCAACACCCTCCTCTATTATCAATATTTTCAATGACATTCTACTGATCACCTGGATAATTGATCGCTTAGATGTCCGCATTTTTGATAGCACATTCTGTGCTGTCCCCACACAATCATTGCCTCTAGAATAAATTTCGAAGTCGGAAGCACTTTCGACCCACTGGCTTATCTTGTTATCCTGAGCACTGGGATAATGCTCGTTAACCGGCAATTACGAGTCACCCTTAAATAATCACATTACTCAATGGTCTTATCGCTGACGCTGTCACTTACTCTGTCGGTAATCCTGCCGCAGAACCTGTCACAGAACTAGAGCGACAGTCTTAACCAACAAGATTACTCAGCGTATTCACTCATCAGGAGAATTAATTAATGTCCGAATCCCTGGAAGCTAAAGTCGCACTCGTCACCGGTGGCGCATCAGGAATAGGTGCTGCAAGCGCCGAAATATTTGCCGAGAAAGGTGCCAATGTCGTGGTATCAGATATCGACGAAGCTGGTGGTCAGGCTACGGTTGAGCGCATCCGCAGCGCTGGAGGCAGCGCCATGTTCCGCCGTTGCGATGTTGCCGATCCCGAACAGGTACAGCAACTAATCAATGCCGCCGTGGGTACTTACGGCCATATCGACGCAGCTTTCAATAATGCCGGGGTTGAAGGCGAAGCTGCTACCACGCCTAATTGTTCGATCGAGAATTTCGACCTTAATATCGACGTGAATCTGAGAGGGGTATTTCTGTGTATGAAATACCAGATTGCGCAATTTTTAAAACAGGGTACCCCTGGGGCAATTGTTAACACGGCTTCCGTCGCCGGTCTGGTGGGTGCCAAAGGCGTACCAGCCTATGTCGCCGCTAAGCACGGCGTGGTCGGACTCACCAAAACTGCCGCTATCGAATTCGCCAAAAAGAAAATCCGTGTCAACGCAGTATGCCCCGGCGGCATCCGCACCCAAATGCTGGAGCGTTTAATCAACGAAAAACCCTGGGTAGAAAAACAAATGCTAAAACTGCAACCCATCGGTCGTCTCGGTGATCCACGAGAGGTCGGTCGCGTGGTGGTATTTCTGTGCTCCGATGATGCATCCTTTGTCACTGGCCACGCTATGCCGGTTGATGGTGGCTGTGTAGCGATCTAGGTAAAGTTTAAGCCCGATACGAACTGTCAAGATAGCCTCTGGTAAAAAGCAGCGCCACCCTCAATCCCAAGGAGAATAAAAATGGCCTTTGTCGCATTGGTAACCTTACTGCTGATTATGCAATACCTGTATTTTATGATTATGGTCGGCAAAGCCCGTGGCGTAGCAAACATTCAGGCACCGGCCACGACCGGCGATGAGATCTTTGAACGCAACTTGCGGGTTCAGATGAATACCCTGGAACAATTAATGCTCACCCTGCCAGCCATGTGGGTCTGTGCGACATATTTCAGCGCCAGCTTCGCCGGCGCCATGGGCCTGACCTTTCTTGTCGGTCGATTTATTTATCGCTCAGCCTATATCGCCGATCCTGGCAATCGGGGAAAGGGCATGATAATTGGTTTTATGGCCAGTGTTGGCTTGCTCCTCACCGCCTTGTGGGGTGTAATCGGCAAATTGCTGTGACCACTACTTTTTATAATTATTGTTCCTGTAACTATTCTCGCAACAAAAAAGCCTGTCCAGGTATTTCGCTCCACGACCCTGGTCAGCTAAACCACTGACCATTTGACGCCATCACACCACTTAAAGGATTAGTCATGAAAAAAGCTTTATTAATCTCGTCAATATTCCTTCTCGCCAGTAATACATGGGCGACTAGCCCTGCCCCGGAAGGCGCTAGCGCTTATATTATTTCACCCAAAAATGGCGCGGTGGTACACAATCCCGTCACCATTCAGTTTGGCTTAAAAGGCATGGGCGTAGCACCGGCCGGGATAGACAAAGCCAACACCGGACATCACCACATGCTGATAGATGTCGATCAACTACCAGCAATGGATGCACCCATCCCTTCAGACCCACAGCATCGTCACTTTGGTGGCGGGCAAACTGAAACCGAGCTTGAGTTAAGTCCTGGGCAACACACTTTGCAGCTGCTGCTAGGCGATCAAAACCATATCCCCCATGACGCGCCAGTGCTATCAGAAAAAATCACCATCACGGTAAAGTAAGACTAAACCTGTGCACTAGCCATCGCTCTCGCACAGGATCGCTTATTTGAGAAAAACACTTATAAATAATCACTAATATCACTAAACAGGGGCAACACCCATGACCAATAACATAAATATCCAGGGCACCTGCGCGCCAGAGTTTTCCAAAGTAAAAGACGCTTTCGCCGCCAACTTCAAAGACGGCAAAGAAGTCGGCTCATCATTTGTGCTAGCGCTAGGTGGTGAGGTCGTCGTCGATCTCTGGGCAGGCTTCGCAGATGGCGCTCGCACCCGGCCCTGGAATTCTGACACCATTATCAATACCTACTCGACCACCAAAGGCATGGCCGCAACCGTCGTTGGTGTACTGGCCGACGAAGGCTTGATTGACTACGACGCCAAAGTCGCCGAGTACTGGCCTGAGTTTGCTGCGGCAGGTAAACAGGATGTCACCGTTGCCCAGCTCCTGTCCCACCAGGCCGGGGTTTGCGGGCCGCGCGGGCGTATTGAAATGGACGAGCTTTACGACTGGGATAGCGTCTGTGCCACCCTTGCTGCCCAATGGCCCTTCTGGGAACCGGGCACTGCAAACGGGTATCACGCCGTGGTCTTTGGCCACATTGCCGGGGAGGTGGCGCGACGCGCCTACGCTAACAAACACGGCACCATGAAAAGCCTCGGTGAATTGTTTGCCGAAAAAGTCGCTGGCCCCATTGGCGCAGACACCGACTATTACATCGGCCTGCCCGAAGCTGAAGATCACCGGGTCGCAGAAATGCTCCCCGTGCCAGGCTCCGAACAATTGGGTAGCGGCATGGGCGGTAGTAAAAAACGCATGAACGACGCTATGTATTCCGCCATGGCTCACCCGCCGCTCACAGCACACATTGCCAACGACCGCGCCTGGCGCGCTGCCGAAGTACCGGGTGCCAATGGCCAGGGCAATGCTCGCGGCATCGCCAAAGTTTACGGGGCTCTGGCCAATGGTGGCGAGTTGGAAGGTAAGCGAATTATCAGTCAGGAAGGCATCACCGAAATGACCAAAGAGGAATGTTTCCGTAAAGATATGGTCATCGGTGTGCGCATGCGCTGGAGTCGTGGCTTTATCTTAAACAAGGCTGAGCTCTATGGCCCCAACCCCGATGCCTTCGGCCACAGTGGCTGGGGTGGCTCCTTCGGCTTTGCCGACAGCAAAGCCAAACTGGGTATGGGCTATGCCATGAACCAGATGGATACCAATATATTTGGCGATCCTCGTGGAGTACGCTTGATTGAGGCAGCTTACGGCAGTCTGTAAGTAAACTAGCTGGCAAAAGTTAAGCCCCAACAAGATACACAGATATAAACAAAGATCAGGTGTTCACAGCTATTTTTGTGGTGCCGCTGTGTATCTTGTTGGACAAATACGATTAATAGCGTCAGTCACCAGTTAAAAAATATCGGCGGTTCACTTCAGCGTGACGCACTAGCTGTATTCAAGGTTTATAACTCCGGCTGGCAAAGAGTAGTGTGCGCTCCTACATCCTGCATTCAGGCTTGTTTAAATACCCTGAACCCTGGATCAAAGTCTCTCAATAAAATCGATCACTGCATCGGAAAATACCGTATTTTGATCGCCGGCGACCATGTGGCTGGCTTCTGCGACGTCGATATATTCGGCATGTTTTACCGCCTCTCGAAATTCTTCGACGCCCTCCGCACTGACTACATCAGATTGGGCCCCACGCACCAGCAGGGTGGGAATAGTAACCTCAACCGCATCGTCCAGTAATCGCAGGCAACGCTGTTGTATGGAGCTTTGAAATTCGCCACCGATCAAATGCGGATCCCAGTGCCAGATAAAACGACCCTCCGGAGTTTCACGTAGGTTCTTACGCAAGCCTTCCAGGTTTTTGGTCCGCTCGCGTTTAGTATAGCTGGCAATGGTATCCGCAGCTTCTTCAAGGCTATCAAAGCCGTCAGACTTAGCGCGCATAAAATCGAGTATACGCCCAACACCAGCTGGCTCCAGGCGCGGTGTAACATCCACAAGGACAATACCTCGCAATAATGATTCGTCCATACACGCTGTTGCTAAAGCCACAATGCCGCCCTTGGAGGCACCGACGATGACGGGCTTGGTATCAAGCGTGTTGAGGACTACTTTTAAGTCCTCAACAAAGGTTTCGACTTCGTAATTAGTCCTCGGACACCAGTCGGATTCACCATGACCACGAGAATCCATATTGATAACGTGCCAACCGGCCTTTGCGACACCTACTGCTGCTTCGCCCCATGAATGGCGAGTTTGGCCGCCGCCGTGTAAAAAGATCAAGGGAGGGTTCGCCGGGTCACCATAATGGTCGCCCTTTAACTTAAGCCCATCATTGGACTGATATTCCACCGTTACTGCTTCCATCGGATCTCCTTATTTGTACAATATTTAATTTAAATACGTAAAGCTGAAATCGTAAATCGCTTAACGAAGCGAATTTAGTTCGCGGTGACCTCGGCAGCAAAGTCGCCATTAAACCGCGACAGCATCTCGTCCAGGTCACCATACATCTCGTTAAAAGCTTCGCGGACACGTTCGTAGGGATGGTCCGCAAAGGTACCGTGATCATTGACGTATTCCATATGCTGACGGCCTTCACGGTCAAAGGGGTGCAACATGGCATCGTCGTGACCATTGAATTCGAGGGCCTTAATACCGACTTTATCGCACAGCTCTTTGTTAAAAGCGGGTGTTGATTTTACCCAACAGCCTTCAAGGTACATCTCTACATAGCCGTGATAAATAAACAGATCCTTGCCCTGCATCGCGGCTTTTAATTTTGGCGTGCAGAGATGATTGCGGACGTCGGCATAACCGAGGCGTGCGGGTATACCGGCAGCGCGGGCCGATGCTGTGAGCAGTATGGCTTTGGGGATGCAAAAAGCCGCATCGCGCTGAGCAATATTGCTGGCAAAAAAATTAGCTTGCGCGACCACCATGCCGTAGGGGTCGTATTTGAGCCCATCCCGCACCGCGTAATAGAGCGCGACTCCCCGCTCGACAGGATCCGAGCCGATACCCTTCAAGGCCCTTTCAGTAAAGCGACTAACGGCGCTACTGTCAGAATCGACGTATACACCCGGGCGCAAAAAACTGTCGATGGGATGAGGATCACTGTTGGGCGTGGGCGTGGGCGTGGGCGTGGGCGTGGGCATAGGTATGGGCACTACTTCAGGTTTGTATTCTGATTTGAATCAGGAAAATTGGCAGCGCAAACTTTACCTTGCAGTATGCACTTTTACCAGCGGGTATTATTTGTTCTAAAAAGGCACTGATGCCATCTAGCAAAGCAAATAATCTTAGCGAGCCTGCAAGCGCTCTTTGAGGCTGACGGCCAGACCTTCGGCATTGATCAAGCTGGCCAGGGCATCTGGATCGGGTCGCTGCTGGCCCTTTATCTGATTAAAATGATCAATGGTGATCGTTTCATTGGGTCGTTCAAGTAAAGTTACTTGATCACCGGCGCAGACTTCACCGACTTCAAGCACCCGGTAGTACCAACCTGCCATGCCTTGTTGATCAATATACTCAGTCAATTGCTCAACGTCATATTTGGCATTGATTTTCCAGCAGGGCTGGCGCGGCTCTGACACCTGGACAAGCACCTTACCGAGGCGGTAAATATCGCCAATGCAGACATAGTATTCATCCATGTCCGCGACACTTAAATTCTCTCCAATTGATCCGGGGATCGCTTTGTCGGCCAAATCAGGAAATTGATCAATAATTCGCCGGTAACTGCCGATAGCGAATTGATGCAGGGCTTTATCCGGCCCACCGTGATAACGCTTATCAACCTGGTCATCACCCTCAATACCCAACCTGCCGACTTTGGCCCGAGTAATCCGCATTTTAAAGATACCGGTTCGATCACCCGAGGGTTCCAGTATTTGTGCTTTACCGGCGTACAAGGCTTGTACTTTCATATGCAGTCGCTCCAGCTTATCCATTTATAAAAAGAGACCCATAAAAAAGAGACCCATAAAAAAGAGATCTATAAAAGATCTGCATAAAAAACTCCCACAAAAAACGGGGCCAGGGCCCCGTTTTTTTACTAACTTATCAATTCGACTTGATCAGTCAGCAGCCTCTGTCGGAGCTTCTTTCTGTTTGCTGGGCAAACCACCTTCTGCTTCGGAAACTTCCTTCATTGACAACTTGATACGACCACGGGCATCGACGTCCAGGACCTTAACTTTGATGTCCTGACCTTCCGAGATGTAGTCCGTGACTTTCTCGACACGCTCCTGAGCAATTTGTGAAATATGCACCAGACCATCAGTCCCCGGCATAATCGTCACAAATGCACCAAAGTCAACAATACGCGCCACTTTACCATCGTAGATGCGACCAATTTCAGCTTCGGCGGTAATCTCTTCGATGCGGAACAAGGCCTGGGCAAGACCTTCGCGGTCATCGCTGTAAATGCGAATACTACCATCATCTTCAATATCGATAGTGGCACCGGTTTCTTCCGTGAGAGTACGAATCGTTGCCCCACCTTTGCCGATAACATCACGAATTTTATCGGGATCAATTTTGATAGTGACGTAGCGCGGCGCGGATTCAGCTACTTCAGTACGGCTGGTTTCAATGACCTTGTTCATTTCACCAAGGATGTGCAAGCGCGCCTGCAAAGCCTGAGACAGGGCAGTTTCCATAATCTCTTCGGTAATGCCTTCGATCTTGATATCCATTTGTAGCGCGGTAATACCGGCTGCGGTACCGGCGACTTTAAAATCCATATCGCCGAGGTGATCTTCATCACCCAATATATCGGTCAGTACAGCAAAACCACTGTCTTCTTTTACCAGACCCATAGCGATACCAGCGACAGGAGCCTTGAGCGGTACACCCGCGTCCATCAGGGCCAGGCTGGAACCACAAACCGAGGCCATTGAGCTGGAACCATTGGATTCAGTAATCTCAGAGACGACACGAATCGTATAGGGGAAATCATCCTGACCGGGCAATACTGCGGCGATACCACGGCGAGCCAGGCGACCGTGGCCGGTCTCTCGACGACTGGTACCGCCCATTCGACCTGCTTCACCCACAGAATAAGGAGGGAAGTTGTAATGCAGCATAAAGCCGTCTTCCTTGCTGCCCTGCAATGTTTCGAGCCGCTGAGCATCACGCAATGAACCCAGGGTACTGACCACGATAGCCTGAGTTTCGCCACGGGTAAACAGGGCTGAACCATGGGTGCTTGGCAACAGGCCAACTTCGACAGCTATGGGACGAACGGTGGTAGTATCGCGACCATCGATTCGGGGTTCACCACGAATAATGCGACCACGAACCACTTTCTTCTCAAGCTTTTTGAACGCTTCGCGGACATCTTCTTCACTGATATCGCCATCCTCAGTGACCATAGTCGCAATGGCCGACGTGCGAAGATCGCCCAGACGTGTCGAGCGCTCCTGCTTATCGGTAACTAGATAGGCTGCTTCTACGCCAGCACCAATCTCGGCCTGCAAACGTTCTGCTACAGAGATATTTTCAGGCTCTGCTTCCCAGTCCCATTTCGGTTTACCAGCTTCACTGGCCAACTCGTTGATGACCTGAATAACCGCCTGCATTTCCTGATGGGCATAAAGCACCGCACCCAACATAAGATCTTCAGATAACTCACTGGCCTCAGATTCAACCATCAGCACCGCATCTTTGGTGCCGGCAACAACCATGTCGAGCCGGGAATCTTTCAAGTCAGAAAACGTTGGATTAAGCGTATAACCGTCGGTATCAGAGAAACCCACTCGGGCAGCACCCACTGGGCCATTAAAGGGTAGGCCAGAAATAGCCAGAGCCGCAGATGCGCCAATTAACGAGGGGATATCTGGGTCGATGTCTTTATTGGACGACATGACGGTGAGCACAACCTGTACTTCGTTTTTAAAACCTGCGGGAAATAAAGGACGAATGGGTCTGTCGATTAAACGACAAGTCAGTGTCTCTTTCTCATTGGGTCGACCTTCGCGTTTAAAAAAGCCGCCGGGGATTTTACCTGCGGAGTAGGCCTTTTACTGATAGTTAACGGTCAACGGGAAAAAGTCCTGCCCAGGTCGGGCATTTTTTGCTCCCACCACCGTACAAAGAACGACTGTGTCGTCCATGCTGCACACCACCGCACCGGTTGCTTGCCGAGCAATGCGCCCGGTTTCCAGG
>CALLDA010000130.1 GCA_937998635.1 uncultured Pseudomonadales bacterium | reverse complement strand
CGGTCACCCACGGAGACACCCTGCAAACCCACCGACAGGCGAGCGTGGTTCATCATGGCGAACATATAGCTGAGTCCCTGGTTTTCCTCACCCACCAGATAGCCGACCGCGCCGCCCTCCTCTCCAAAGCTCATCACACAGGTCGGGCTGGCATGAATACCCATCTTGTGTTCGACGCTGACCGGATAAACATCGTTGCGCCCAGCAATCTCACCTTGCTCATCAATAAGAAACTTGGGCACGATAAATAGCGAAATACCCTTGACCCCTTCGGGGGCATCCGGTGTTTTCGCCAGCACCAGGTGGACGATATTATCGACGAAATCATGATCCCCCCAACTGATAAAAATCTTCTGACCGGTGATGAGGTAGTGATGGTCAACGGGAACAGCTTTACAACGCACGGCGGCCAAATCGCTACCCGCCTGCGCCTCAGTCAGGTTCATTGTGCCCGACCATTCACCACTGATCAGCCTGGGTAAATACTGGCTTTTTTGCGCATCGCTACCAAACTTATCCAGGGCGGTGATCACACCAGCAGTAAGCAGCGGAAGCAGGGAAAACCCCAGGTTCGCGCTTTGAAACATTTCATCGATGGCGCTACCCAGGACATGGGGTAAACCCTGACCACCGAACTGGCTGTCCCCGGTCAAGGTCGGCCATCCCGCATCTCTGTAAGCGGCAAATAAACCCTCCAGAGACGGTGGCGTAAGCACATGTTTATCTTCTATACGGCAGCCCTGGCTATCGGCTAGCTGATTGGTCGGCGCTATGACCTCAGCAAAATATCGACCACTCTCTTCGAGCACTGCCTCGACCAAATCGGGAGTAGCTTCCTGATAGCCGGGCAAATTCGAAATCGCGTTCAGATCGAGCACATCCTGAATAAGGAAACTCATATCAGTTAAGGGTGGGAGGTAATCACTCATAAGTGTAAGTCGATGATATGCACCGAATCTGCGAAATTAAGGGGGGAAGGAAGTTTAATTGGCGAACGAGGTTTTGCCAGTCAGTTTCGTGACTTAGGGGTTTCTAAATAATGGCAGTCACGCTACGAAACACCTGGCGAATCGATCAAATACGTCTTTAGTGAGATGATCAATGGGTAAGCGGCGCTACCACCGGTCTGGCATAAGTTGTGCGGAATGATTCAGCAGACATCGGCCTCCCATAAAGATAACCCTGAGCTGCGCTACAACCAACCTCCAGTAATAGCGCTTCCTGGCCGGGCCGTTCAACGCCCACCGCCACCACTTTTTTACCGAGAATGTCGCCGATCCCGACCAATGCCCTTATCAAACCGCTATCTTCATGACCCACTCCCGCACGAACCATTAGACGCTGTTCGATCTTAAGCGTATCGGCCGGTATTTCACGAATATAACTATAGTCTGCAAGAGAAGAACCAAATTCATCCACACAAAACCTGACACCAGCTTCGCTGAGCTGCTCCATTAATCGACAGGCTCGAGACAGGTTACTCAGTAGTACTCCCTCGGCAATCTCCAGCATTAAATTCGATGGGTGCAAGCGATGCTCGGCTAGAATATCAATTACAATTTCGGCATAACCAGGATCATTAATTTGGGAATTAGCGATGTTTATCGAAACATAATCGAGGTCAACCCGCGCAGCCCGCCAGGCCAGCAACTGTTGGCAGGCCTCAGCCAAGGCCCATTGTCCAATGGCACCAGTAAGACCCGCCCCCTCCGACAAGGTCATAAAATCGCCTGGGGCGATAATGCCTCGGCAGTGATGGTTCCAACGCAATAAACCTTCACAACCAACAACCTTACCATTACGTAAATCAAGCAAAGGCTGGTAGACCAGCTCCATTTGGCCCCGCTTCAGAGCCACCCGCAATTCTGAGGGGAAAAACATAGCCCGGGGTAAGTGCTCTATTTTACCTTCAGACAACCTGTAAAAGCCGTTGCGGCCTTCGGCTTTAGCTTTATACATTGCCTCATCAGCTCGCTTTAATAAACTTGTCAAATCTTCGCCATCCTCAGGGTAAACACCGATCCCGACGCTGGCTGACATATCTATACTCTCGCCTAAAGCGATAAAAGGTGTTTCAAAACATCTCATAATCTTCTGAGCGATAGAATTTATTTCGGCTGCATCGGTGATATTTTCGGTAATAATAGTGAATTCATCACCGGCCAGCCTGGCCACGGTGTCACTATGTCGCACCGCGGAAAGCAAACGAGAGCCTACCGCTCTAAGTATTTCATCACCCACAGGATGTCCATAGGCGTCATTAATTAGTTTAAAGCCATCGAGATCTATAAAATAAACAGCAAGCTGGGAACTAGTACGTTGTGCCCGCTTTACGCCCTGATCGAGCCGATCCAGAAATAAGCGTCGGTTCGGCAAGTCAGTCAGGTTGTCGTGGTCAGCGAGGTACCTTAATTCTTGATGGGTTCGCTCCAGGTGAGTTAAATCAGAGAAAAACATCACATAATTTTTGATCTGCCCAAAACGATCTTTGATCACGTTGATCGAAACCTGCGCGGTAAATAACTCCCCGGTTGACCGACGTAGTGATATCTCTCCATCCCAGGCACCCGTTTTTTTCAAACTCGCTAAAACCTTGCGGTAGAAACCCACACTGGGCTGCTCGATAATATCGAAACCACTGCGCGTGCCGACGACTTGTTCAGATGAGCGGAGGGTCAGTTGTGTAAAAGCGTGGTTAACGCTGGTAACCATTCGCCGCCGGTCAAGAATCACGATCGCTTCACCAGCCTTCGAGAAAATCTGCCTCGCAAGCTCTACCCGATCCCTGAGCCGGTTTTCGACCGTTATGTCTACCGAAACACATTGAAAAGCCGCACGGTCATCCCGCTCAACATCCAATGGGAAAAATTCATGGTGATAGTAACGAGTACCGATAGTGCAACAGGCATCGAAATGCTCACCCTGCTTTGCTTTCTTTAATAAGTGATAGAAGTTCAGGTTGATTGCTTCAAAGGCTTCGATAGTGCGACCGAGAAAATCTTCAGCCTGCAAGCCTTCCTTTTCTTCAAGCTGCCCATCTATGCTAACCACAACGCCATCGGCATCCACTTGCCATAATAGGTGTGATGGCATAGCAGCGGCTTTTTCCAGGAGACTACTATTATTTCTGTCTACAGTGACGCTAAATACAAAGTGACGATAAAGCAGGAATACACTGCTTAATAACCAGGCGAGCGCAAACAAACTGAAAACTTGCCAGTTTTCAGTCAGCGTTGCCGCAAAAGAGTTTGACCTTAAACTGGTAGCAGTATAAAACCCAGCTACCAGCAAATATAACACTGCAATAGCTAACTGCTGCCAGACATGTTTTTCTTTGGCCATAGCTAGTCTCAGTGTCGATCCTTAGTTAGGCGGGAGCCAAGAGTGCCAAGAGCACAAAAACTAAAGCTCCGCGACGAGTATAAGTAGGAACTGTGACGCCGCGCAATAATCTAGCTAAGTTAATCGCCCAATGGTTAAATAGGTGTGTTAAACGGTACGGCTCCGTGGCAGTTAAACTGACAATAAATCTAAGCTACCGTAAACTACCACTTGATCTCAATGCAGAAGAGCCCCCTCACAGATCCCTGGCAATAACCTCGAGCATAATCTCACTGGTGCCCGCGTAAATACGGGCGACACGGGCATCGGCGTACATCCTGCAAATTAAGTATTCGTCCATGTATCCGTAACCACCATGCAGTTGCAGGCATTCATCTACGACCTTTTGTTCCAGTTCAGATAGCCACCATTTACACATCGAAGCTGTGGCATTATCGAGCGTACCAGTCACTACGTCCTCAATGCAGCGATCCATAAATACCCGTGCCGCCCGAGTGAGCGCATGCACCTCAGCCAATTTAAATCGAGTGTTTTGCTGCTCCATCAGCGGCTTGCCAAAGGCATGACGTTGTTTCACATATTTGACGGTCTCCTCAAGCGCTCCCTCCATCGTAGCGATGGCCTGAACGCCCACCGTTGAGCGCTCATAGGGTAGGTCGCTCATCAATTGCACGAAGCCTCTGCCTTCTTCGCCACCCAATAGCTGACTTTCATGAACCCGTACGTCTTCGAAAAACAATTCGCAGGTATCCTGAGCTTTCTGACCCATTTTCTTTAGCTTGCGCCCAACCCGGTAGCCCTCAAGGTTTTCTGTCTCCAACACCAATAAGGACAAACCTTTGCTGCCTGCATCGGGATCAGTTTTAACCACCAGCACCAATAATTCACATAGATAGCCGTTGGTGATAAAAATTTTCGAACCATTAATCACGTAGTGCTCACCGTCTTTGACCGCCCGAGTGATCATGCCCTGAAGGTCTGATCCAGTCCCCGGTTCCGTCATGGCGATAGCGCCAATCAGCTCGCCGCTGGCCATTTTTGGCAACCAGCGCTGTTTTTGCTCTTCAGTACCGTGATTAAAAATGTAGTGAGCGCTGATACTGTGAACACCCTGGCCCATGCCGGTCAGGCCTCGACGCCATTGCTCTTCATAAAATACCGCCTCATAGCGAAAATCCGCACCGGGACATCCATATTCTTCAGGGAGATCGGTACACAAGAACCCCTGGGCTCCCGCTTTGCGCCAAAACTCCTTGTCTAGATGTTGTTGTTCGCGCCACTTTT
>CALLDA010000129.1 GCA_937998635.1 uncultured Pseudomonadales bacterium | reverse complement strand
TCAAAGCATTGCGGATTAGCCCCTGGCGCTGGTTCCAGACACCCAGGTTTTTCAATGTGCTGTCCGGGTGTGCCCCCCCGGCTATTTGTTCGCAGGCCCTGGTCAGCGTTCTGAGCTCCCGTGTCAACGCCCACAATACGGCGGCGGGTTCCGTGCCTTCATTACGCAGACCGTAGAGGGTGCGAGCGGCGGCTTCACTGTTTCCCTCAAGCGCTCGGTCAAGCAGATTGAAGACACTATAACGAGCACTGTCGGCAACGACCGCAGACATGGTTTCTGCATCGATAATGCCGTCGTTTTCGGTCAGCAATTTAAGCTTTTCTATCTCCTGATTGGCTGCCAGCAAATTGCCTTCGACACGATCCGCCAGTACTTCAATGGCCTGCTGATTGGCCTTGATCCCTGCCGCTAGCAAACGTCGTTGAATCCATCCGGGCATTTGTGCAGCGGTCACCGGCCAGATTTGAATAGTCGCTCCATTAGTGTCCAGGGTGCGAAACCATTTGCTGTTCGTGGCCGATCGGTCAAGTTTGGGGAGTATCACCAGGAGCAGGTTGTCGCTGCAAATGTTCTGGCAATATTGCTGGAAAAACTTGCCGCCCTCTTTGCCGGGCTTGCCCGAAGGAATTCGTAATTCGAGGATTTTTTTATCGGCAAAAAGGGACAGGCTGTTGGCTTCGTTGAGCACCTGTTGCCAGTCAAAATACTGGTTGGTTTCAAACAGTTCTCGCCCGGTGAAGCCGCCGGCTCGTGCGGCACTGCGAATGTTATCGCAGGCCTCCTGAATCAGCAGTGGTTCATCGCCCGAGACCACGTAAATGGGTGCCAGGTCACCGTTTAAATGGCTGTGTAGTCGTTCAGCCTGGAGGCGCATCGACAGCCTTGTCCGGGTTTTTCAGTTGGCGCAGACGATTGTATATTTGCCGAGCCAGCTCGCTGCGCATTTCTCGTTTTAACATCTGCGCTTCGTCGTTAGTGGCAAGGACGTTGTTTTCGTCGTATTCGAAGACACGCTCAACCATGACTTTGGTGAGTGGGATAACTGAGCCACCCTGGCGGTTGAGTACCAGAAACTCGGCCCATTCAGTCAGGGAGCGTTCAGAAACCCGGGCGCTGGCACTGACGGTAGCGGTGCGACGTTTGCTGTTTTCCTTGACGATAACAAGGCTGTACATTGCGTCTGTCGCGCTCTCGACGACCTCGACGTCACTGGCTTCCAATTGGCGCTGTAACTGTCTGACCAGGTCGCTGTGCAGGTTGGCGGCACTGATATGTATGCGCTTGAAGCTGACAGTGTTGCCAGCCGTGCCGCGCAAGTGCCAGCCGCAAGCCGTGGTAGTAAGTAACAAAATTGCAATAAGGGAAAGGGGAATTGCGTTTTTGTTCATGGATGAATCCTGTGGTTAGGGTGCTGGCTCTGGTGGCCGGTCAGGTATTAAGCTTTAAGGCAGTGACCTTGCTAATTTACGGTTTAAGTCAGCCGACCACAATGTTTACCAATCTTTTCGGTACGACGATCACTTTACGGATGCTCTTGCCCTCAGTAAAGCGAATGACCTTGGTGTCTTCAACGGCCTGTTGTTCTATATCTTTTTGTTCGGCATCGGCGGCCACCTCGATCTGCGCTCGCACCTTACCGTTGACCTGCACAGCCATGGTAATACTGCTGCGCACCAATGCTGCCTGGTCAGCGCGAGGCCAGGGGGTGTCGATAACGCCTTCGCTGTGTCCGAGGGTAGCCCAGGCACTGTGGCATAAATGCGGGGTGATCGGGGCTAAAAGTAGCACGGCTGTTTCCAGGGCTTCACGGGTGATTGCCGGGGCCTGCGTCGCGCTGTCGTCGAGCTTATTGAGTTCGTTGAGTAATTCCATCACCGCCGCAATGGCCGTATTAAAGGTTTGCCGACGACCGTAGTCGTCACTGACCTTGGCAATGGTTTCGTGGGTTTTGCGGCGTACATCCCGCTCAAGAGTGCTTAGGCTTTCTACATCGATGGGCTTTATGTCGCTGTGAGCGCCATCGTTTTCAATATGTCTGTGCAGGGTTTTCCACAGTCTGCGCAGGAAGCGAGAAGCGCCAGCGACACCTTCATCAGACCATTCCAGAGATTGCTCGGGAGGCGCGGCAAACATGGTAAACAGTCGAACCGTGTCAGCGCCGTATTGATCAATCAGGCCCTGGGGGTCGACGGTATTGCCCTTGGATTTGGACATTTTGCTGCCGTCTTTGAGCACCATGCCCTGACAGAGCAGTTTGATGAATGGCTCATCGGAATCGAGCAGGCCTTCATCGCGCATCAGCTTATGGAAGAAGCGGGCATAGAGCAGATGCAGTATGGCGTGCTCAATGCCGCCGACATATTGATCGACGGGCAGCCAGTAATTGGCGCGCTCGGAATCGAGCATGGCGTCCTTGGCGTCCGGGCAGGTAAAGCGCGCGTAATACCAGGATGACTCCATAAAGGTGTCAAAGGTGTCGGTTTCTCTTTCTAGCTGCTGTCCGTTAAGGCTGACTTTTTTCCATTCGGCATCGGCCTTGATGGGGGATTGCACGCCGTCCATTTCGACATCTTCGGGCAACAGCACCGGGAGTTTGTCGGCGGGTACCGGGATTTCAATTCCATCAGAGGAATAGAGCATGGGGATGGGTGAACCCCAGTAGCGCTGCCGCGATACGCCCCAGTCCCGCAGGCGATAGTTAACGGTGATACGACCTTTGTCGAGCTCTGCCAGGGCGCTGGCAATAGCGTCAAACGCGTCATCAAAACCCAGTCCGTTAAATGGCGCTGAGTTAATTAACTGGCCTTTGGCGGTGAAGGCCTCTTTGCTTATGTCGCAGGGAGTGTCGTCACTGAGGGCGGAGGTGGGGGCGATAACCTGCTCAATAGGGAGGTGGTAATTTTTGGCAAACTCCCAATCTCTTTGGTCGTGAGCGGGCACGGCCATCACAGCGCCAGAGCCGTAATCCATCAACACATAATTGGCGATCCAGACCGGAACTTCGGCACCGGTGAGTGGGTGGATGGCCTTGATGCCGGTATCCATACCCAGCTTGTCCATGGTCGCCATATCGGCTTCAGCGAGGGACTGAGTTTTACAGGTGCTTATAAATTCTGCCAATTCAGGATTGCTGTCTGCCAGCGCCAGGCTGATGGGATGCTCCGCCGCCAGACTTAAATAAGTGACACCCATAACCGTGTCCGGACGGGTCGTATAAACCTCAAAGTGCTCGTAGCCTGCGATAGCAGTGCTGAGCGCGAAGCTCATGGTCACGCCTCGGCTTTTGCCAATCCAGTTGCGCTGCATGGTGCGCACCTGATCTGGCCAGTCGTCGAGTTTATCGAGATCGTCGAGCAGCTCTTCAGCGTAGTCAGTAATGCGGATAAACCACTGGGGAATTTCCTTGCGTTCTACCGGGGTATCACAGCGCCAGCAGCAGCCATCGATGACCTGCTCGTTGGCGAGGACAGTTTGATCGTTGGGACACCAGTTAACCGCGCTGGTTTTTTTGTAGACCAGCTTTTTTTCGTAGAGGCGGGTGAAAAACCACTGTTCCCATTGGTAGTAATCCGGTTGACAGGTGGCCAACTCACGATCCCAGTCATAGGCGAAACCCAGGGCGTTGAGCTGCTCTTTCATGTAGCGGATGTTCTCGTAGGTCCACGGTGCTGGTGCCGTGTTGTTCTTGATAGCGGCATTTTCTGCAGGCAGGCCAAAAGCATCCCAGCCCATGGGTTGCAGAACATTCTTGCCGAGCATGCGTTGGTAGCGGCTAATCACATCGGCGATGGTGTAGTTGCGCACATGGCCCATGTGCAGTTGCCCACTGGGATAGGGGAACATGGCCAGGCAGTAATATTTTTCCCGCTGATTATCGGCTTCTACTTTAAATGACTGGTTTTCCCGCCAGTACTGCTGAGCGTCCTGCTCAATGTCTTTTGGGTGATATTGTTCCTTCATGGGCTCTCATCTTGAATAAAATCGCCGGATCCGATGACGGTCCGGGGTGGTGGGGCAAAGGCGAAATTATAGGGGAAAGCCGGGGCCAGACCTAGGGCGCTGTACTAGCAATTTGCTCTAGCGGGTCAGTTGGCCAGCTCGACGCGTCAGCGCCAGTGTGCTCAGAAAGATTATGAAGCACAGGCCAATGGTTGGCGCCTCGCCCCAACGGCTGTAAGGGGTTGTACCCTGATGGGGAATCACCTTTCCTTGCAGCACGCCGCTGGTAAAGCGCGGTAGCTGATTAAGCAGTTGACCGCGAGCATCTATCAAAGCGGTAATGCCATCGTTGGTGGCGCGCAGCAGCGGCTTGCCGGTTTCCAGCGCCCGGATTCGGGCAATCTCCAGATGCTGATGGGGTCCCAGTGAATCACCAAACCAGGTGTCATTGCTCACTGTTAGAAGCAGGTTAGCTTGCCGAGCATCTTTGGCTAAGGGCCAGGAATAGGCGATTTCATAGCAAATGGCGGTCGCTATTTTGTACTGGCCAACGCTTATTAGCGCTTGTTTATCAGCCCCGACACTGAAAGCTGACATGGGCAGATCAAAAAAATTGATAAGGCCTCTCAGCCATTGCTCCAGGGGTACGTATTCACCGAAGGGCACCAATCGACGCTTTTGATAACTACCGCTGGCAGCGCCAAGTCCGATAACGGAATTAAAATACTTACCGTTAGCAATAGTGGGAATGCCTGCAATTAATGAAGTTTTTTGACCAGTAGCCATGCTGTTCAGCTCGGTCAGGAAACCTGGAATATGAGCTTGCAAGCTTGGAATGGCGGATTCAGGCCAGATGATCAGGTCGTTATTGGCAAGGCTACGGGTTCGTTCACGGATATCGGCCAATATCAAAGGCAGAGCATCATCATCCCACTTGTTTAATACCGGGTTATTGGGTTGCACCAGGGCTACCTTCAGTGGCGAGGTGGTAAGGGGTGTTGTCCAGGCCTGTTTTTCCAGTAGCCAACCGCCGAACCAGAGTATTGCCAGCAATAAGCCGCTAAGGCCTGCAATCCATCGGTGAGTTCTATCGGTGCTGGGTTTGGCGATCGAATTGCCCCCTGGCTTTGAGAAAGCCTGGGCTAGCACATCACTTAAGGTCTCGCTGAGTACCGCGCCAGTAAACGCAACAATACCACTCATAAACAATACGCCAGCAAGCGGTGCCCAGCCAGCCAGCCAGGTATCGATAAAGCCATAACCCAGATATAGCCAGGGGAAGCCCGTTAAAAACCAGCCTCGAAACCACTCCCCCAGCACCCAGAGCGCGGCAAAGGCCAGCGCCCTCAGCAGTCGATTGCTTTGTTTGATAAGTGCATAAAAAAATAGGGGTAGCATAAATACTGCCCCCAGACCTATGGTAAATAAGCCGGTGAGCAAAGCCGCGAGTGGCACAGAAGCCTGGCCATATTGATGGATGCTGACATAAATCCATGACGCCCCGGTGGTGTAGAGACCCGTGCCGAACAGCAGGCAGATCAGCCACGCCTGGCGTAGCTGAGTGTTACGCAAGGTCCAGTGCAGTGCAGCGCAACATATAATGGCGAGGGGCCACCACGACATAGGCGCGAAGGCCGTCGGTAGCAACGCGCCGCCTGACAGCGCTACCGCATATCTGGTCGGAGCAAGGGGAGTTGATTTGGGCATGCAGAGGATCGCGTGAAGGTTTCGGTCAGCTAGTCTGGATCAGCACTGAGGAGACGCAATTCCAGTACATGTAGTTGTCGTTCGTCGCCGTCGATGATTTGGATGTGATACCTGTCGAGGGTAGTCGATTCACCGACCTTGGGCAGATGACCAAAGGCTCTGGTGACCAGGCCGCCGATGGTGTCAAATTCGTCCTCGCTCAGGCCGGAGCCAAAATATTCGTTAAAGTCCTCAATGGGTGTCAGGGCGGCGAGCTGATAGCTGCCATCTTCCTGGCGCTTGATATGCTGTTGATCTTCCTGATCGGTCTCATCTTCGATCTCGCCGACGATTTCTTCGAGAATATCTTCAATGGTCACCAGCCCGGCGACGCTGGCGTATTCATCCATAATTATGGCCATATGGTAGCGCTGTTCGCGAAATTCTTTAAGCAAAACATTCAGGCGCTTGCTTTCCGGGACAATGGTCGCTGGGCGAGTCACCTGGGCGAGTTTGAAGTTTTCATTGCCGGTCAAAGTCAGCGGCAATAAATCTTTGGCCAGCAGAATGCCTTTGATGTCATCGATAGATTCGCCGATAACGGGGAAGCGTGAGTGTTTTGATTCGGTGACCAGAGCTAAGACCTGTGCGATATCCGCTTCTTCCGGGATGACTATCATCCGTGAACGGGGCACCATAATTTCTCTGACCTGTTGATCGGCCACGGCGAGGGCACCTTCCATGATCTCCAGTGCTTCGTGATCGAGGATGTTATTGTCGTGAGCATCGCGCAATAATTCGGCGACGTCATCTCGCGTTGAGGGTTGGGAAGAAAATAGCCTGGTCAGTCGGGTGAAAAATGACTGCTTAGGGTCGGTACTTTTAGCCTTTTTCACAGGTCTTGGTTCTCGTTGCCATTGTTAGTATTGGTAGGCGGGCTTGAATCAGTGGTGTAGGGCGCAGGGTAGTTTAGTGAGCCTAGAATACTTGTCTCAAGGGCTTCCATTTGCGCGGCATCGGCTTCATCAATATGGTCATAGCCCAGCAAGTGCAGGGTGCCGTGGATGATCAAATGAGCCCAGTGTGCCTGCGCCGACTTGCCCTGTTCCTGGGCTTCTTTGAGTATCAGGGGTGCGCAAAGCACAATGTCGCCGAGCAGGGGTAGGGGTACGACCTCGAGTAAATCTGCGGGAAAAGATAAGACGTTGGTCGGGCCCTGTTTGCCTCGGTATTGTGTGTTCAGTTCGGCGGCTTCATCTGTACCGACAATGCGAATGCTGAGCTCGGCCTCGTCCTTACGGTCGGCGATAGCAGCCTCAACCCAGCACTGTATCGAGTGGGGTTCGGGTGCCTCGTCGTCGCTGCAATTGTCGACAATAATCGTCGTCGTCATGCTGGACGCCATTTGATTAGCCAGGGTGGAAATTTAACGGTCGGTGTCATTGTTGTTGGTATGCTTGTTTTCGTTATGGTTTTCAAAAGTATCGTAGGCATCGACGATTTTTTGTACCAGTGGGTGGCGCACGACATCTTTCGACTGGAAGTGGGTGAAGGAAATGCCCTCGACACCCTCTAAGACATTGCAGCCATGGATCAGGCCAGATCGTGTGCCCCGGGGCAGATCGATCTGGGTGATATCGCCAGTAATAACGGCGGTGGAGCCAAAGCCGATGCGGGTGAGAAACATCTTCATTTGTTCGCGAGTGGTGTTCTGGCTTTCGTCGAGAATGATGTAGGCGTTATTTAAGGTGCGCCCGCGCATGTAGGCCAGTGGCGCGACTTCGATAACATTGCGCTCGATAAGTTTGCCAACGGTTTCAGTGCCCATCATTTCATAGAGTGCATCGTAGAGGGGACGCAGATAAGGGTCGACCTTCTGCGATAAATCACCCGGCAAAAAGCCGAGCTTTTCACCGGCTTCAACCGCGGGTCTGACCAATAATATACGTTCTACTTCGTGACGAAGAAAAGACTCCACCGCACAGGCAACGGCGAGATAGGTCTTGCCCGTTCCGGCCGGACCAACCCCAAAGTTGATGTCATGAGTCTGGATGGCTTGCACATAATGTAACTGGTTGGCACCCCGTGGGGTGACATTGCCTTTCTTGGTGCGAATCACAGAAAAACTCTGCACGACTTTGTTTTCTGCTTCGGAGCCAGCTTCGAGAGTGGGTGTTTCCATATAACGTTCCATATCAGCTTGCTGTAAACATAAATGCACCTGCCCCGGACTCAGGCCATTGGCGGAGCGGGTTTTGTCGTAGAGGTGTTGAAGTAGGTTAGCTGTAGTGAGTGCGTGTTCAGGATTGCCATAGAGAGCAAAAACATTACCCCGGTTTTTGATCTGAATGTTGAGGCGCTGTTCGATCTGATGGAGGTGTTCGTCAAACTGGCCGCAGAGCTGGGCAAGTCGTTGGGTGTCGTTGGGTTCGAGAGTGACGGTGTGCGCTGCAGAGCGAGTGTTCAAATGCGTGTGTTGGAACCATTATTTAATTCGTGAATAGTGAAGGATAGCCGCTTTAATCAAGGAATAAAACTATAACATCAGGCGCCTTTATACCGATAGGCTACTGTAAGCCACCCTGTTCAAACCAAAGTTGTTCAAATCAAAGAGTCATTGTGTTGACCAGGGCTATCTGCTTGCTTGGCGACAGGCTCCCGCTCACACAGGCGACCACGCAGGGAATTGGGCAGAGCCTCGTAGATATCGACATTGACAAATTGACCGATAAGGTCGTGATCCGTACTGGCAAAATTAACCACCCGATTGTTCTCCGTGCGACCCTGAAGTTGCCCGGGATCACGTTTGGATATACCGGTGACCAACAAGCGTTCGGTATTGCCGACCATTTTTCGGCTGATCGCCATGGCCTGTTGCATAATTCGGGTTTGCAGATTTTTCAGTCGCTGCTTGTGA
>CALLDA010000128.1 GCA_937998635.1 uncultured Pseudomonadales bacterium | reverse complement strand
ACAATAAAGCGCTGCTGACTTGGTAAAAAGCCGCACCCCACCTTTACTGGCGTTATAGGCGCCGAATCGCGGATCACCGACAAGCCCTTCAATAGACGAAATATTAATAATGCTGCCGCCACCATTGAGCTTCATTTGTTTGATGGCGTTTTGGGTACCCATAAACACCGCTTCCATATTCACCGAGTTTACAAAACGCCAATGGGCCAGGTCGCTGTTTTCAAGATCGGTGTCCTCACCGACGCCAGCGTTATTGACCAGGATATCCAGTCGACCATATTTTTCGACCACCTCGGCCAGAACTTCCTTCCAACGCGCCTCATCGGTTACATCCTGCTCGATAAACAAGGCGTCATAACCCTTGTCTCGCAAAGCTTGCGCAGACGCCTCGCCTTCGATCGGACGCAGATCGGTAATCACGATCTTGCCTCCCTCCAGACCAATTAACTCTGCCGTGGCATACCCAATACCGGCCGTGCCGCCAGTAATTAACGCGACTTTGTCCTGAACTCTACCCATGTTGATCTCCTCTTATGGTGTGATGTTGTTATCGCTTTATCGTATTTTAAAAATGCTATTAAAGGCTAAATGCCACAAACGTTCTGCAAGATCTGTTCTATCTCTCGCGGCATTATGCCATCGGTGATAAAAACCAGTCGCATACCCGGCGTCACGGCTTCTGGCGAGACTTCAAGTCAGACCAGGGGATAAACCTTGTCCCGAATACCGTGCACGACTGCCGGTGTGGCGGCCTTGCCAGCCACTGCTACCAGGCCTTTTACCCGCAGCAACTTGTCCGGCTGGTAATTTACCAGTTCCTGAAAAAATAGCACTAAATCAGCCAGACTTATTACCTTGTCCCTATGCAAATTAAAGCTCTGAATCCCCGAACCGTGGGCGGTTTCCTGCTCAGTGCCGAGCCAGCGTTCAGTATCGGTGCTATTGCCCCTGATGGGGTACCGGTTGCTCGCGCATAAGTCAGCCACCGCGAAGGCCTGAGCATCACTAACACATGGCCGATGTCGATCAGATAACCCACATCACCCGTCTTGATCCATTCACCCGCATAGACTTCGGCGGTTTTTCCGGATCGTTATAGTAACTTTCCAGGGTATAGGGCGAGCGAGCCATAATTTCACCCACCTCACCAAAGGCCACAGGCTGACTATTTTCATCGCCGATACACACATCCGAGGTGATTATCGGCTGGCCGGAGGAACCGAGGAGTTTCTCGCCGAGATGATCAGCTTTCGACAACCTGGTCGCGAAGTTGGGCACCTCGGTCTGACCAAAAAGTTGCAGCAAGACCTGGCCGAATTTATCCAGCACTTCCTGCAAACGCGCTTGAGAAATCGGTGCAGCACCGCAAATCAGGGTGCGTAGTGATAGGCCACCGCGCCCTCCATACCACCACGGGGGCAGGAACCGTAAGTTTTAATCGCTGTTGTTTTGGCCACTCGCGCCGAATCACCGTCGTTACGATAAATCAGCAGGGGGCTGGCCAGCTGGGTATTTTTCACTGAGTGGAGTGTCGTTTCGGAGCAACATAACAATACAGCCAGCCGCCCATGTCAACCACCTGAACTGAGACCAGGCTGACCCGGGAATTTCGCTCGATTAAGACGCAGACGGCAGCCTGGTTTAGTTATTCGCAGTGGCCGTATAAATCATATTCATCGGCGGCGTCGATTTTAACCTCGACAATATCTCCGCACTTAAGGTCTCGTGGTAAGCCAGATAATTCGCTGGAATCGCCAGGGCACAGGTCGATAAAGACATTGCCATCGATTTCAGGCGCATCGCCCTGACTGCGAGCCACAGCACCTTGCTCATCTGGCTCTAAACAAACCTCATCAACAATGACCTTTATGTTTCGACCAACTTTGCTCTGCAAGCGAGCGGCACTGATGGCCTGCTGGGTTTCCATCAACCTTTCCCAGCGTTCCTGCTTTAACTCTTCAGGTACAGCATTTGGCAGGGCATTGGCTTTGGCGCCTTCGACAGCTTCATATTTGAAACAACCGACGCGATCCAGCTGAGCCTCTTTAAGCCAGTCAAGAAGATGTTCAAAGTCAGCATCGGTTTCACCGGGAAAACCAGCGATAAAGGTACTGCGCAAGGTCAAATCTGGGCAGACCTTTCGCCAGGCATGAATTCGATCCAGGGTTTTTTCCTGATGAGCCGGACGTTTCATGGCTTTCAGAACACGGGAGCTTGAATGCTGAAAAGGGATGTCGAGATAAGGCAGAATAAGGCCCTCGGCCATCAGCGGGATGACATGATCAACATGGGGGTAGGGATAGACATAGTGCAGGCGCACCCAAACACCCAGCTCACCAAGGGCTTCGCATAAATCCAGCATGCGGGATTTCACCGGTCGGCCCTGCCAGAAGCCAGTGCGGTATTTTATATCCACCCCGTAAGCGCTGGTATCCTGAGAAATCACCAGCAGTTCTTTGACACCGCTTTGCACCAGACGCTCGGCTTCATCCAACACATCGCCCACCGGACGGCTGACCAACTTGCCCCGCAAATCGGGAATAATGCAAAAGGTGCAACCGTGATTACAACCTTCAGATATTTTCAAATAGGCGTAATGGCGAGGCGTTAACTTGACGCCCTGGGGCGGCACCAGATCAGTTAAGGGGTTGTGCTCAAGGGAAGGCGGCACATGTTGATGGACTGCGCTCACCACCTCCTCATACTGATGAGGCCCACTCACCGCCAGCACCTGGGGATGCACCTCGCGAATCGCCTGCTCATCACCGCCCATGCAGCCGGTAACAATCACCCGACCATTCTCGGCCATGGCTTCACCGATGGCATCGAGGGATTCCTGTTTGGCGCTATCGAGAAAACCACAGGTGTTAACCACTACTACATCGGCACCCGAATAACTGGGCGACACTTCGTAGCCGTCCATTTTTAGTTGGGTAAGAATGCGCTCGGAATCAACCAGAGCCTTGGGACATCCAAGGCTGACAAAACCTACTTTTGGTGCTGACATATGTGCCCCGGAAGCAATGTTTGCATCTCTCGAATAAATAGATCGATTAAATGAAACGCATGAATGGAATAAAACGGGCGGCGATTTTAGCAGATTAGTACCGGCTCACCGTGGCAGAATATTGATCTACATTTTGCCTAGCTTGCTGTATCTGCCTGACGCGATTGCTCAGCCTGTTTTTTTAACACGTGGGCAACGGTGTATTGCCGGTCATTTTCATCGAGGTAAACCCAATCCACTGCGACCAGCTTATTAAATTCTGGTGCCGAGGGCAGCGCCTCTCGGCAGCCAACGACACGCCCCACTGCTTTGATGAAGTAGCATTCTGGAAATAGGGTCAAGGATATTTCCAGATGATCGTGGACTCTGACACTGTCCGGCGCATGGAAGGACACCCCGCCAGCGCTTAGGCTCACTTTATGACTCGGCTTTAAATGTATATCATCCCCGCTGTCGCTCTCACCCCGAGCAATGACACCCCCTAAAATCTGCACCTTGCTATTAAGCAATTGAAATAAAGCAGCCACTTCTGGAAGCGCATCATCAAGTTTGGGTAGCAAGTCGTTGATCCTGCCATCAATTTCGGCCATTGAGCTTTGTAATTTTTGCCAATGCCCCGATGACCCTTTCAAACTTGAAATGAGCTCGTCTAACTCGGCCGCTTTGACGGTTTTGTAACTAAGGAAAACACTGTCATCGATTCTATTAAAGCGCCTTTTTTCGTCCATTCTATTTTATCGTCTTATTTAAATTTTCTGCCATATTATTTGATCGCCTGAACCAGGACCCAGGGTCTTACTACCACAGACCAGACCAGCATATCTTTTTCTAACCACTCTATGGCGAGTCTGTCGGTCACCGCGTCGAGCACGCCATCGGCCTGCCATTGTTTAACCTGCGCGGCATTATCAACACTGAGCTGATAAGCGGCTTCGACCAAATCCAGCTCAGGCGCAACAAACAACGCGGTGCCATTGGCAAAAAAACGCTGTAGATCCTGCCAGGGTATTTTTGCGGTCTCAGAGACCAGTTTAGCGCAGGCTAGGGATTCCTCATCGCTGACAGTTTTATCTGTTTCGCTCATCGACTACCAGGCATTATATTTTTCACTGTTTGCGTTTATTCCGTGAATTTAGTTATTAAGTATTAATCATCATTATCTTGACTGCCCTGTTGATGATTAAAGCAGTCACACAGGGATAGTTTTTCCCCGCGCGTCAATTTCTTAATCGCCGCTTCCCGCTGGCTAGCGCTACTGCGATTCTCGCTTGCTTCACGGTAAACTACTGCCTGTGGATGGCGCCCGTCATGAAAATACTTCGCACCTTTCCTGTTCCGACCCTTTCCCTGGCCACCTTTATGTTCAGCAAAACGTCGTTCCAAATCGGTGGTAATGCCGGTATATAAAGAGCCATCGCTGGCAAGAATGATATAAACCGTCCAGGACATCGTGACTTGATCGCTACTGTCTAGTATACGCTTTAGTGTTGGTGACCACCCGGCCCGTGGGCGTGACCATGCATCAGCTCCTCAGCGCTGGCTTCACGAACATCCAGCACATCGATATCGAAAATCAGATCCATACCAGCAAACGGATGATTAGTGTCTATATCGACACTGTATCGCCCGACTTTAACCACGGTTACCTGTCGCTGACCATCCTTGCCCTGGACAACGACAACCGAGCCAGGCTCCGGCTTTTTCTTGGCCCGCAGATGTTTCAGCGGAACTCGCTGCACACTGTCCGGATGGCTCGGCCCATAAGGCTGGCTCAACTTGGCGCTAACCTGAGCACCGACACTGAGGCCTGCCAACTCCTGCTCTAGCGCTGGTAGCATACCGCCATGACCGTGCATATAGGTCGTCGGGCCAGCCCCTTCTGAGGACTCTACCACCTTGCCAGTAATATCTTTTAATACATAAGCAAACTGCACAACACAGTCTTTTTTAATTTGCATAGTTTTCACCTAACTAAAAACGCAACACCGGGTATAAAACACAGGCCGCGCAGTATCTTTAATGACTGCCTGATTGGCAAGGCAAAACGCCCCTCTCCATATGCCACATCATCGTTTTTCCTATCAGAACCACCGCATTTAAGTCGCTATGAGACGTAATTCACCATCGCAGCTGCGACATTTATACACCGCTTGCCCACGACTGACTTTATTATGTCGGCGAATACCCAGTTGATGATCACTGCATCCACAGGTATAGCTCACTTGCCGATGTTTGCGCTGGGGTACGCCCTCAAGGCTATGGGCAAAGGTGCGACTCGCATCTGCACCAAACTTCGCCATAACGCCTCGCCATTGGCTACCATGAGGTTTGATATTGGCCAAACCATAGAGGCTATCGGTAATATAGTGTGCGACCTCGTGAGCCACAGTACCGGTCAAATGCTCATCGAAATACAGGGCAAAAATATAGGGGTTATAACGAATACAGCGCTTAATACCACCTTTACCACCGACGACCTTGTACATGCCGCTGGCACGACCGCTTAAATCAAACACCACAGGAATATCTGCAAACTGTCGGTCAAACAGGGATTCAGCCAGCCTCAGATATTTCTCAGTTTCAGCCACCACCAGAGCCTGCTGCGCTTTGCCTATAGGCTCCAGCCTAGGGGCCTCGGAGCCAATGACTGACTGCGGGGGAATGACTGGCTGCGGGGGTCTGGCTGATGACATATTGGAACTCCCCTAAAAATAGGCCAGATCACTTCACGATAAGCGACTCTGCTTGCGAATTTACAGGCATCGCCAGAATACATCTGCGAAACCTGACGAAGCGCTATAATAACGCACCCAGTCGATAAGCCTAAACCATGCTTTATGATCTACACAGCCACACCACCTACTCAGATGGCGCTCTAACGCCTGCGGAGCTGATCCAGCGCGCACAAGCCGCCAATGTCGATGTGCTCGCCATTACCGATCACGACACGGTTAGCGGAATCCTTCAGCTAAGGAATGAATTAAGTGCTGAGTTAGGCGCTGAGCTAAATACTGAAATAAGTAACGCAGCTAATCCATCTACTAATAAGCGGCTAAGACTACTTCCGGGTGTCGAGTTATCGACGCAATGGGCTTCAATCGGGGTGCATATCGTCGGGCTTAATATCCAGCTCGACAGCACCGAACTCCATGATGCCCTGGCAAAGCAACAACAGGCACGACTTAAGCGCGCAGGTATTATCGCCGAGAGGTTATCTAAAAAAGGCTTTCCCGATTTACTACCCGCCGTCATTAAAGCCGCTGGACGCGGCACCATCGGTCGCCCCCATTTTGCCCAACAACTGCTCGCCGTTGATGGGGTTAAAAGTATCGAGGAAGCTTTTCGAAAATATCTTGGTACTGGAAAAACAGGTGATGTTAAAAAAGTCTGGGCGCCGCTCGCAGAAGTCGTCAGCTGGGTGCGCATGGCCGGAGGCACCGCGGTGCTAGCCCATCCTGATAAGTATCATCTCACCCATACCAAACTCAAAGCCCTGGTCATTGACTTTAAAGCCGCTGGTGGTGAGGCCATCGAAGTGGTATCCGGCCATCAAATCGCCTATAAGACTAAGAACCTGTCTGAGCTCTGCAAACAAAACGACTTGCTGGCTTCCTGTGGTTCAGACTTTCATAAGCCAGGGCAACACTGGGCGGAAGTGGGCAAGCATTCCGCACTGCCCAGCGATTGCCGACCGGTTTGGGATCTTTGGTGAACTTGCAGCCCGGCCCTGTGAAGTGAAGTCATCGACGAACTAGGGTATCGCCACCACAACCCGCAAGGCATCCATCTTCAACTCGGCACCACTCAGGTAATCCTGAACCGCCTCCAGGGTATCGCGGGTGTAGGCAACTTCTTCAGCGCGAATATTCGGGTTGACCTTAGCCAAGGCCTCCAAACGCTGTATTTCTGCGCCTAACTCTGCTGTTGCCTGGCTTTGCGCGGCATCAACAAGACCGGTTTGCATGGGCGCTACGGTGGCTTCGGCGTGCTCAACCAGGGTGGTGACCTGGGGTCTAATATGACGGGCCATTTCGCTGGCGACATTCTTTTTAATGGGCTTGCACAGGCTTACCAGATGTTCATCGCTAAGCGTATTGCTAAAATTCTGACCTTTTTCGTCAACCACCACCCGTATCAGCGATTCTGAAATATAACGCTGCACCTGTAGGGATTTCGGGGCCAGGCAGCGCAAAGTAAACACCGCTTCAAGCAACAGGGTTCCTGGCTTCAGGGGCGGCAGCTTAATGGTACAAATAGTCGTACTACCAAAATCACCATCGGCAATACTGTCGATCAAGCCGACCACCAGGGGATGCTCCCAGGTGAAATAGTGCATATCTTCGCGACTCAAGGCGCGAGTGCGGGAATAAGTGGCGGTCAGGCCACCTTCTGGCAAACCGGTGATGGCATGGCTAATCATATGATCGCTGGGTTCGACCACTATGGCTTCGGTACTGTGATAGTGCTGTTCAACGCCAAATTCATCAAAGGCGGAGTCGAGGTATTCGGCCAGCTCATTGCCCTGCCCCAGAGTGGATATTTCAGTAATTACTGTCTCGGCCTTATCAATATTACAGGAGTTCATTTCGAGCAGACGATCGCGGCCCTGCTGCAAGTCGGCCAGAGCCTGGGTAGTCAAGGCTTCAGTGTTCACTAGCAGGTCGATGAGCTTGTCATCAACATCACCCTCTACCAAACAAGTATGTAAGTCCTCGACTACTTGCTGATAGATAGCCGGGCCAACCGGACAAACCCGCTCAAAGGCATTGAGTCCTTCGTGATACCAGCGCAGCATAACGGCCTGGGCACTGTTTTCATGGTGAGGCACATGGATATTGACGTCTCTGGTCTGACCGATGCGATCCAGACGCCCGATGCGCTGCTCCAACAAATCTGGATTAAGGGGCAGATCAAACAGGATCAGGTGTTGGGAAAACTGGAAGTTTCTGCCTTCGCTGCCAATCTCTGAACAGATCAGCACCTGCGCGGGGTCATCTTCATCGGCAAAGTAAGCCGCGGCACGATCCCTTTCTAGCAGGCTCATACCTTCGTGGAACACTGCACTGCGCACGCCTTCGCGGAGCCTGATATGCTCTTCCAGGGTGCGCGCTGTGTTGGCGCTGGCACAAATCACCAGAGCCTTGTCCTGCCGGTGTTCAGCTAACCAGCTCACCAGCCAACTGACCCGCGAATCTTCACTTAGCCAGGACTCACCGAGCAGCCGCTCAGGCTGTAGTATTTTTGTTAGGTCATCACATTCCTGAGTGGCCGCTTCAAGGCGAGCTGGCCTGGGCAAAGCATATGGATGCAATATGCGCTCGGGGAAACCTGCCACTGCATCGCGTGTGTTGCGAAATAACACCCGACCAGTGCCATGACGATCTAGTAAACGCTGCACCAGGTCAGCCGTGAGGCTGCCAAGATTGCCGAGCTTCGCAGTACCTT
>CALLDA010000127.1 GCA_937998635.1 uncultured Pseudomonadales bacterium | reverse complement strand
TCTCCAGGAGTAGTGTGTTTAGCGGCGGACTTGAGTGTCATAAACCTGGCTTGCGCCGGGGCCATCAAAGCAGGTCATCAAAGCACGCTATTTTTTATACTTGATTTGATTCAACTCTACTGCAAGCAGGCCGAGCTTGTCACCTGAAAACGCAATACCCTGAATTCGGTCGCTGATGGCCTGGCCTCAATTCGATAAATATGTCTATACTGAAATCTATGTAGTAAGCAGCAGGGTAGTCGGCACTCTAGCCAGACAAGAATTATCGAGCGTACTACTAATTTAATAACACTTTTTCAACAACACTAGCCTACAGCCTACTTAAACAGGAGCTACGAAAATGACCAATACAGCGATAGCGATATCCGGTGATGACGCGACATTAAGTCGCAACGAGCAATTGACCAGAGATTTTTTTGACGCCTGGGAACGGGCCGATGAGAATGCCATCATGGCGGCTTTTGCCGATGATGCGATTTACCATAACATTCCCTACAAGCCCGTCAGTGGTTCAGAGAAGATTAAAAAGGCGGTAGCTGGTTTTCTGAAAACCGGTGAAAATATGACCTTTGCGATCAGCAAATTAGTGGTCGCGGGTGATTCAGTGGTGACCGAACGGATTGATGGCTGGACCCATAAAGGCGAACATAAAAGCCTGCCGGTATTGGGTATTCTGGAGTTTAACGATGCCGGTAAGATCAGCGGTTGGCGGGAATATTTTGATGTGAAAATGTTTGAAGGTGGTTAACTCCCCTGTTGATGGCAGTAAAAAAACCCCGGCTTTGAGTCCGGGGTTTTTGTTTGTGCCGCGGGCAGCTATTGCTTTAGACCGCGCAAGACGTTGCGCATGGCTTCAGCCACGGACGAAAAAGCATCACCGTGGGGTCTTGCCTGGCTGAGATCACAGATATCATCAAATCTGCCCGCCAGATCGTCAGGAGTCGGCGGAGACTCTGCACCAAAGTAAACCCCTGCACCCTCAACAATGCCGATTTTAGAATAGTAACCAGCGCCTGCAGAGATTATATCGCCGGAACCTTTGTGGGCTTCAGAGGCCAGTAGGCCAACGATGGAGGTGACAAACTCGGGTTTTAACAGCGGCCCGGTTTTGTCGTCCATGGCGTCTTTAGACATGCGGGTCATAGCCATTGGCGCGATGGAATTTACGGTAATACCACGCTTACGGCCTTCAAGTACCAATGAGTTCATCAAACCTACCAGTGCGATTTTGGCCGCAGCGTAGTTGCTCAGGCCGTGGCCACCGTACAAACCTGCCGCTGAGGTAGTCATCACCACACGACCATATTCCTGGTCGAGCATGTGTTGCCAGGCAGCCTGGGTGCAATAAACCGCGCCCATCAAATGCACATCCATAACCGCGCGGAAGTCGTCCATGGATATCTTGCGAAAGCTGCCTTCGATGTTGTTACCGGCATTATTGACGAGAATGTCGATGCGTCCAAAATTATCTATTGCAGATTTTATGATGGCTTTACCACCTTCTTCATCGGCGACAGAATTGTAATTGGCAGCGGCAACACCGCCAGCATCGGTGATTTCTTTTACCACCATATCGGCGGCGGCATTAGAACTGCCTTTACCTTCGACCGTACCGCCGAGGTCATTGACAACGACCTTGGCACCACGACTGGCCAGAAAAAGTGAGTGGCTACGGCCTAGACCAGCGCCACCACCAGTTACCACCGCAACGCGGCCTTCATAATTAATGGTCAATATAATATCTCCGTTTCGATAGTTTGATAGTTACTAACGGCAAGTAGCCAGGCTCTTTTTATCAACGCTGGCCCCGTTGCACACTGAACCCGTGGGCGAACATCCTAACAAGGAGCCATTTGCACGTAAATCGTGTTTGCTTGATAAGTGTTGCCTGGACTTAAAAATCTTCCCGCTCCAGCCTTACTAACCCAAACACTCAGTTGGTTAAAGTGCGAGGGATCAATGTTGAGATGCTGTTTTCACAGAGCTAGCGCGAGCTCCAGTATGACCCACTCAGCATCGTCGGATTTGACAGCCTTGACTTCACCAATGATCAAACGTCTGGGATCCAGTTGATCGTTAGCCAGGAAGGCATTTTGGATCGCCAGCGCCCTCGCCTGGGCGAGCTCAGCGAGCGCCTGTTCATCGACAATCTCGGTAGTCAGCAAGCGCTTTCGCAAATCTGCGCTATAGGCCAGTTCATCCAGTGTTGCTTTGCCTTCAGGATTATCGGCGGGTGGGGCCTTATGTTCTGTTTTTATTATTTTTAGGGAGATATCCGCAAAGCGCTCCTTAAACAGATCTTCGAGAATATCCAGGACCTTGTTGTTGGGGATTGAGGCGAGATCGACAATATCTTTGTTGTCTTTTTTGTCGCTGACCCGATTATCGTCGCCCAGGCGCTGGAGGATAGCGCCATTAAGCTGAGTCTGCTGGAGTGCGGGTACATCGATCATGGCGTCGGCAGCGCCATTGATTTCAATGCCGAGTTCCGGGCGCTGTAGCAGAGCCTGTTCAAGGTTAGCGATTTTTTCCAGCTCCGGTGGGCTTAGATCAGCGCGACCGGCGAGAAACTGGAGCTGGCCCAGATCATCTGATTCCAGGCCAATGAGGCCGCCCAGTAATTTGAAGGGCGCTGAAACTGCTTTGGTGATCAGCGTGACAAAGGCGTCCCATATGACGCCACCAATGGCGAATTCGGGGTCGTTGACATCGCCAGAGACAGGTAGGTTAGCTTTGATGACGCCGTCGCCATCCTTGAGCAGGGCTATGGCCAAATCGAGGGGTAGACTTGTCGCATTCGGGCTTTCTATTTTCTCGCCCAGCAAAAAATCGCTCAGGACAAGGTTGTTTTTGCCCACCATCTTGCCCTGATCAATAGCATATTCGAGATCTACATCCAGCGTGCCGTCGTCGATAATTCGCCCGGCAAATTCAGCGCTATAGGGCGAAACATTGGCCATTTTCAGGTTGCGGAATTCAAATTTGATGTCGGTATGCCGGATCGGGTCGAGTAAGTTTACGGTGCCGTTTATCCGCGCCTGCCCGTGTTTATCAACCTGTCCTTCGAGATTGATTTTTGCGGCTTGCGAGCTATTTGTTGCGATGGCGGAAACATTGCCGTTCAGCTTGCTAATGAGGGTGGCGAAGGGCAGCGGCAGTGACAGGTCGGCGAAATCCATGATGGCGTCGTTTATGCTGATGCCACCCAGGGCCACCTGCATAGGCTGAACGGTTTTGGACTTTTTAGTTTGTGGACCAGGCTTTTCTGACTCGTTTTCTGGCTCGTTTTCTGGCGAGGGGGCCGTCGTTGACGAATCGTCAATGCGTTCGACGACTAAATCAGAGATATTGGTGGCGCCATCTTCGTGGATCAGGAAACGGCCATAGGGTTGCTCAAATTGCAATTTTGAAATGTTTAAGTTGTTGGCCTGGAGATCCAGATGAAAGTCGTCGATATCAAGATTCTGCCAGCCGATAAGGGGTTTTTTATTGGCGCTATCTTTGATATCCAGATCAGGAATTTGAGCGGAGCCTTTGATCGTCAATACGGGTTCCTGGGTCTCGGGGGCAGAGCGGAGGGAAATATTAATTTCGCTGTCGAGGGTGCCACCGTCTATGGATATCTGTGCCGATTGCTGAGCATAGGCTTGAGCAATCGCTAGTGGGAGGTCTTGTATTTGTGTGGCAGCATTGAGAGAAAAGCTGGGGAAAACCCCTAACTCCCCGTCGATATTGATCTGTCCAATCTGTCCGTTCGACGCTAATCCCGGATTTACCGATACCTCGGTATTAGTCGCTAAGCCAGTGTTTACAGAAAAAGGAAACCGGCTGCCCTGTTGGTTGTTCAGACCACTAAGCTCGACCTGTAAATCCCGAAGGCCAATAGCACCAGGTGGATTGATACTTCGGTCAGAAAAATCCACATTTGCACCTTTTATGCTGAATTGGTCGAGCGCGAACTGCCACGGTATTTGCTCAGTGGCCAGCACTGGCTCCGAAGTTATTTGCGCGCTACCAGGTGCCTGTCTTTCGGCTGGTCCTAAACTGAACTGTTCGCCAGCAGAAGTGTTGTCGACCTGAGCTTTAGAGTTAGGTTTAGAGTTAGAGGCAGGAATCAGATTGAGGAAATTTAACCTACTGCGTTCATCCAGCCAGGCCTTAACGTGAGCTTGTTCGATACTCAAACTGCCAACGTGGACGATTTGCTCGGGATAGCGCAGGGCGCCATCTTTTATAACAATTCTGGGTATTGACAGGAGTTCAGTGCTCGGACTTAAACCACTGATACTCAGGCTGTCGAGTGTTGTATCCAGTTCATCTATACGAGCCTCAAATACCTCGTTGACCACCTGAACCCGATAATTGAAGCGGGTGGACAGTGCTGCCTGTAGTTCGTCCAGAAGCACGAAGGTTTTCAGGTAGGCGCTTATTTTATCCAGCCGCAGGTTTTTCAGTTCCAGTTGCCCACTGGATTCAAAGGGCGTGAGTTTGATGCTGCCATTCCAGTGCAGGTGGGCATGGTCCGGCAGGCTAATACTGACCTCTTGCTGCCCATCCCTGTTGGGCAAGGTGTTCAAGGCCTTAATAGTAATGTCGATAGGCCCTATGTTGAGGTCAACAGGGCTAGCTGGCACCCGATCTATCAGCTGTCCCTGACCATTGGTAATGGTCAAATTGTGAATCAGCAGGCGTGGCATGCTGGCATTTGCGGGCTCTTCTTCAGGGGACGTCTCCTCGCTAACCAGCGTCTCGGACAGGCGGCTGATGCGATTTTCTTCTACGCTAAAGCGTTCAAAGAAAAAATAGGGTGCGCTCAGACTAATTTCTTCGAAGGTCCAGGCCCAGCGGAACAAGCTGGATAACTGGAAATTGATCACGAATTTTTCAAAGCCAAGTAACTTGACTTCATCGGTATCGAACAGCTCGAAACCTTCAACGGCGAACTTGAACGTGTAGGGATTAAAACTGACTTTTTCAACGCGAGCGCTTCGGCCGAGATCCTTGTTAACAAAATTGACTAGCGCATCTTTTACCAGATATGGCAGCAGAAAGAATCCGCTCAGCGTATAGAGCACTATGATGGCCACTGCCCAGAATCGAAGACCTCGCGGATTCAGCCATTGGCTGCTCGAGGGTGCTGGTTTGGGTGAGGTTTTACTACTTTCCGTTTTCTCGGTGGAGTTCATTCTTCCTTCTTCTAAATAGGGGATTCAGGGCTAAGGGTTCAAAGTTCATGTCCGAACTTAGTAGCATCGCTAATTTATCACGATGGCATTACATTCGTCAGTTGTGGTACCTGTTAAGCCCTTATTTTTTGCTGATTTTCTGTTTTAGAGGAGTTTGCAGAAGGGCCTTGAAAGTAATGGTAAAATTCACAGGCTTTACCAGCCACCGGGAGTTATTCAGTCAGCCTTTCTGTTGAACTAACTGTTTTATTAAGTCTTGTCGCCTTCGTCGCCGGTTATATTTCCTCCATTGCGGGTTCCGGCGGTCTGTTGACCTTACCCTTGTTACTCTGGGCAGGGTTGTCACCGATCAATGCGCTAGCTACCAATAAGGTGCAAAGCGCTTTGGGCACCTTGTCATCAACGTGGAATTTTTTCCGTCAGGGCCATCTTTATCTGAGAGAGTTGTTGCCTTCGATTGTATTGGCCATGGTGGGCTCTATTGGCGGAACGTTGGTCGTACAGCAGATGGGTAATGACCTTCTGGTCCGTCTTATTCCGATTTTGCTCATCATTATTGCTGTGTATTTTATTTTTTCTCCAAGGATGTCGGATAGGGCGAGCAAGCCACGGATTTCTTATCTGGGATATGCTTTTGCGGTGGCGTTGCCGGTGGGGTTTTATGGTGGTTTTTTCGGTCCAGGAATGGGTTCGGTGCTGCCCTTCCTATTTGTCTGGTTATGCGGTTACAGTTTACCCAAAGCCACCGCGCAGACCAAAATGATGGTCTTAACAATCAATAGTACGTCGGCGGTATTATTTATAGGAGCTGGTCATGTTCTGTGGGATTTGGCGCTATGCATGTCTGTCGCGCAGATGGCTGGCGCCCGGCTTGGTTCTAATGCCGTCATGAGTCGAGGCACTGAATTTGTCCAGCCGGTGATTATTGTCGTGACGCTAGCCATGGCGATTAAATTGCTGGTGTGGCCATGACAGAATATTTGCTATGACATATTTGCTAACGCTCTTGCTAACTCTAGGGGTAGTGCTGGTAGCCATGTGGGTATTTGTTAAAGTCGGCACCCCCGTTTATCGCATTGATCGAGATAATGTTATTGCTCTGCTGGAGCTAGTGCTGTCGGGTGAGGCCACAGAAAATGACTGGCATGTATTTATCGGTATCCCCCTGCGGCACAATACCCAGTTGTGCGATGTACAAAAACGTTGCCAAGTATTGGCCGAGACAGAATTTACCGGCATCAAAGGTAGTAAGCTGTTTACCCAAAAAGGGCTTGCTGAGCTGGAAGCAATGTTGCAGGAATTAAAGGCTGAGGATCGGATCGAGGCTGATTTAGACACACAAGCGGAAGATAACATCGATGAAAGGCAATGATATGAATAAGCTCTCCTCTGTTGTGCGCTTTATATTGGTTGCAGCGGCCTTCGTCGTAGTGATCGCTGGCATGAAGGCGGCAGAGCCCTTGCTGGTGCCGTTCCTCTTGTCGGTTTTTATTGCACTAATTTTTTCTCCTCTGCTGCATTGGCTGAAATCATTGAAGGTACCCAATGCGCTGGCGATTGTCCTGATTGTCCTGTTTGTGGTGGCTCTGGGCACCATGATGGGTGCAATCGTCGGCGCCTCGATACGAGACTTCCGTGGTGACTTACCCGAATACCAGGCCCGTTTGCAGGGTTTGAGTGAGGTGCTGCTGAACTGGTTATCTGGTCACGGTCTCGTTGTGGACAATGAATTATGGACGCAAACGGTGAACCCCAGTGTGGTCATGCAAATGGCCGGTAACACCCTGGCATCCTTCGGGAACGTCATGACCAATGCTTTTTTGATTCTACTGACAGTGATTTTTATTTTGGCCGAGGAGGTGGGTTTCAGTGAAAAACTGGCTCAGGCCCAGGGTGGATCGCCGCAATCCCTGGTCGCGCTGAATGAATTTACCCACAGTGTTAACCGGTATCTGGGTATAAAAACCTTATTGAGTGCGCTGACCGGTTTGCTGGTTACCGTGATGTTATGGGCAATGGGCGTCGATTATGCAGTGATGTGGGGTCTGCTGGCGTTTATGCTCAATTTTGTGCCGACCATCGGATCGATTATTGCCGCTGTGCCAGCACTCTTGTTGGCGCTGTTGCAAGTGTCACCCTTTATGGTGTCAATGATAGCCATTGGTTACGTGTTGATTAATTTACTGGTTGGCAATGTGCTGGAACCACGCTGGATGGGCAAAGGTTTAAACCTCTCGCCGCTGGTGGTGTTTCTATCCCTGGTGTTTTGGGGTTGGGTGCTCGGTCCGGTGGGTATGTTGCTATCTATCCCGCTCACTATTCTGGTTAAAATTGGCCTGGAGCGAGACCCCGATACCCGTTGGGTAGGCATTATGTTGGGGGCAGGGCAGACTGCTGACCAGGCCGCAGAGTGATCAATCTTTGAGATATTTAATTATTTCACTGCACTTTCTCCCATCGTGGGCGTTGTGTGGATGGCCTTAATAATCTTATGAAAACACTGATACGCTCGATATCACTATTATTCTCAGGCATTGTGAATGCTGGAGCTTCCTTTCCTCCTGATACAGACCTGCTATATATCAGTTAAGCCATCATCCCCGTATTGATTGGCCGGTCCTTGCCCCTGTTTCCCAAGTCGACCCTTATCTCCAAAGTGACCCTTGCCTGGTACGTAGTTGAATTCGACGCGGATGCCGTCTGGATCTTCGAATAACAGGGAGTAATAACCGGGTGCGAAATGGGAGCCGTCTTCAGGCCCGTGAATAATGCGTGCGTGGGTCTGGGTGAGAATAAATTCATAAATTTTATCGACGTCCTGTTCGGATCGCGCACGAAAGCAGAAGTGGTGTAAACCGCTGCTGTCCTGATCGAAAGCCCTACCTTTTTTATCACCAGGTGCGACCCGGACCAGGATGCCAGTGCGGCTACCGATGCAATAAACCGTATCCTCGTTGCGTATCAGGGTTTCCATTTCGAGGAAATGACACAGGTCTTCCCAGAAGGGCAGGCAGCGTTCCCCATCGTTGACGGTCAACTGAATATGGGCGATACCGTTTACTTCTACTGTCATTGGAACCTCTGAATCCAGCTTTTTGAACTATCACTTTGGGAAAGTTTATTAACGAATAATTTTTATCCATTGCCCCGCTTGAGGCTCGCCACCGGGATAATGGCCGTTGATAAGTTGCAGCTCCTCTTTGCCGTATTTGCCGAGATTAAGCTGGCGGGCCAGCTTCGCGTAGGTGGCTGATGGATTGGCTTTAACATACTGGATAGTGCCCGATTGGGCAGCGCTTCTGCGGGGCGGACGGGGCCGAAAACTAGTGATGATACTTTTGAACTCTTCGTCGTAGGATTGTGACGCGGCAGCGCCGATTTTCGGTGGCCTGGTGTTCAGTGAAGCACCATCGTCTACCACCCCCCTGAAGACAAAGGCATGGCGACCATAATAAATTACGGCCAGGCGCATGTCGTTTTCGTTTCCTTTGCCGGGGATAGTACCCGTGTGAGCTTGCAGTCGATTGACTACGATAGGCTCGGATTTTTTTATAAAACTGATGCCGAGAACGTTCTTAATAAATAGATCGGGGGAGTCGAGTGTGCGGGATTCGATATCCAGCATGAGACTGGCTGAATCATCTTCCCTGTTGCCAATAAGCTGTTGGTCCTTTTTCTTGAACTGCCAGCCCTCTGGATAATCGAAGCTAAAGTTTAATTTATTATCGTAATAGCGCTTGTCCTCTTGTGCGGGTGTTTGCATGGAGTGACCCCAGGGTAGGTTTTGGGTGGCGACTCGGAACGGCACGATGCCGGGGTCTCCGGTTTTGGAGCTGTCCAGGTCAGCGCCCGATTTCTTCACTATTTCCCTTAGACGCTTGTCATTGCGGGGATGGCTTGAAAATATACCGTGGTAACTCTGAGGTTTTTTGCCGGAGTCCTTATTGCGTTTTTTCATAAAACGCTCGTGGTCTTTCAATTGCGAAATAATGGTGATCATTGCATCGACGGGGTAGCCTGCCCGAGCCATAGTTTTAGCGCCAATGGCGTCAGCTTCCAGTTCCATATCGCGACCGTAGCCTTTTACTGTGGCTGCGCCCCACATGGCGGAGGCTTCACCGACTTCGCCGCTGCCGGTGAGCATAGCCAACAGTCCTGCCACCACATTGGAGCCGGTTTGAGCGCGTTTTTGGCGGGAGGCATGGTCCGCAGTGATATGGGCTAATTCATGTCCTAGAACCGCGGCCAATTGAGCCTCTGAATTCATGTAGGCCAACAAGCCGCGATTGACGTAAATGTAAGCGCCGGGTGTCGCGAAAGCATTGATATCGGGGCTATCGATAATGGTAAAGGTGTACTTGCGCTCAGGCTGGTCGGAATATTTGACCAGCTTTTTGCCGACCCCGACGACGTATTCGTTGAGTTTTTTATCGGTGTAAATGGGCATTGCTGCGGTAATTTCTTCATACATTTTTTTGCCAATTTCGGAGGCTTTTTTTTCAGATATAGCCAACGAAAAATTAGTCTGTAGGCCGAACAACAGAGCCAGGCTGATAATAAATAAATTCGGAAAACGTAATGTGTGTATGAGCATATTTTGCTGACTATTTTTTAATAGTTAATAGTTAATAGTTATGTGGCACTTTAGCCGGTAAAGAAAGTGCGCAATTGTTTGCCGATACCTTCACAGGCCTGGTCTTGAACCTGAGCAATAATCGGTATCGGCAGGCCGATGGCGATCATGTAGGACGAGCCTTTAGCATTGACCTTAACCCGCCCGTGTTCGGCCATGTCTTTGAGATCCCATATGATGGCTTCGTAAACCCCCTGCTTTTCCCAGGTAGCAAAGCCAAAGCAACCACCGCCGCCGGGGCCGATGGCGCAACTCACCGAACCTTCCCGGTCTGTGGTTTCGGTGCTGCCATCTATCCAGATGATGTAGCGCAGGTTTTGCGACCGGATACGTGTCGCTATCATTGGTTCGCTGAGCATTTTGCTCATACGTTTAAGCCCCAGGGGTGCGGTGCGCGGTTCAAACCAGGGATAAACAGAATCCATAAAGGCAGGTTCATCGATAACGTTCAGGGCGGTGGCCTTACCTAGCTCTTTGCCGATGCAGCCAATAAAGTCCGGTTCGGTTTCGTGATCACTGGCGTGTCGGCGACCCAGCACGACCACTTTGTCACCGCTCTGGATGGATAGCTGCTCATTGCTTTCGCGGTACTCGTCGACTGTCGTGGTGGTACAGCCGGAAAGGACTACGTACAGACTGGCAATGGCAGTGATCAGGCTAGCTTTGCTCACAGGATGGCACCTTCTCGCTTATCTGAGGGTGCTTTATTTCCCGAGGGGTGAGTTTCTGAGGGGCGAGTTTCTGAGGGCCTGTCTTGTGAAAGCTTACTTTGTGAAAGAGTGCTTGTGGATAAGCGGGTCTGGCTGGTTTTGTTATTGAGCCACTGGCGGATTTCCGGCACGCGGTCAAAGGCGATAATAAAGTGGGCGCCGGCATCGCGCAGGGCAACGATTGCTGCCTGGTTTAGAGCCTCGCTGTCTGATTTCAGAAATTTAGTCGGGGTCTTGCCGTAGGCCGACATAATCCAGTCAGCGATGGCTTCGCCCTTGTGGTCAAAGACCTGGAGGTTGTATTTTATCCACACCTCAAAAACATTGAGCTTGGTTTGGAAGGGCATGGATATTTGCACTTCCTCGACCTTAGGCACGAGGATCAGGTCGGTATCAGACGTCGTCGGCATGGTATTGGTAAAGGTTGCGATTTGAAATAGGCTTCTTGTTACGGTAGTAAATAGATCGACCTGGGTTTGGCCGACGGCGATGCTGACTTCCCGGCCATCGGTATTTTCAAAGCGGTAGGAGCTAAACGCCTGGTCAAATACCACCACCGAACTTATGGGCAGTTGTTTGTTGAGTGGCCTTGGAAAAGTTCCGTTCACCTCAACATGGGTCGCGCAGCTAGTTAGTACCAGTGCAGACCAAAGAATCAGAAATGTCAGGCCTAGTGTTCTCATATTGTTTAGAGAGCTGTTAGCGTTATCTTCCGCACTGCTGCCACCTGGATGAGGTGAGTAAAGGCCTGAGTCAATAAAGGCCTGATTCAATTAAGGCTGTTCAGGCCGACAAAGGTTCCTCCGTTACGATAACTGAGTTCGCGCATCAATGCTGCAAAACGTGTGGCTGTTTGCGCTCGCCCGCCGGGTACCAGAAAGTGAACCGGAAAGCCGATAGTATGTATGCGCACCAGGCGATCCCCTTTGCGTCGGCTCGCGTTAATGCGATCAACAGTCTTGAGTACGGTGTGAATTGAGCCGCCGGTAAAATCATCCCCGAAAACATACAGACTGATTTTTTTGTCCGGTGCGTAAAAGGCTCGAATGGCTCTTTGGATACCTTCTACCGGGCTGGAGTTACTGAATGGCGTCCAGGTGGTGAGGCGATTGATGATGGCCTTTCTGCGACCCGGCGTGTCGGGTATCCATCGGCCTTTGTAGCCGGAAAACATATAGTCGCCCATATCGTTCATGATTTGAATGCCTTTGACCTGGGGGTATATATCGAGAATGTTGATCATTTCACGACGCACTTTTGGCCAGGCGAAATCAAACATACTGCCCGAGGTGTCGACAATAAAAACTATGTATTCGCTATCGACCGGTATGCCGCCGATCACCTGATTATCCTTGTGGGATTGACTGGCAAGCAGGCGTGCCATTTCTTCCTGTAGCACTTGCAGGGCGAGGGCTAGTTCATCACGTTCTGAATTGTCCACCGGAATATGTCGCTGGCTTTTGTCGACGCTGGCCAATTGTTCGCGGAGCCGGGCGATACGATCACGCAGGTCGGATAGTTGCTCCTGCTTAGTGATCAATTCACGGTTGAGTATTTTGTTATCGCCGCGCAGGGCGAATAGCTGTTTCTGTAAGGCTGCGAGGCTTTGTTGCTCGGGTTCGCCGGGTTCTACCGCACTAAATTCGACTGTCTGAGCAATCAGTAAGAGCAGCACGATAGCGCCAAAGCCACAGCTGATAACATCAAGAAAGGAGATGCTAATCTCCAGAGCTGGCCGCCTTTTAAGCCTCATGGCCAATCCTTTGAGGGGCTGAGGAAAGCGCCTTTGCTGGATAGCCCTAGCTGCCAGAATGCGGCCGCGGCAGCGGGGTCACCCTCCATAGGAAATAAGATCACGTTAACCGGCACGCCTCTGGGTAATTGCTTTATGGCTTCGTTAAATAAAACACCACGCTGTTTGCCGGAGACGGTAGTTTTATCGGGTTTGCTCTGTCCCTGGGTGGGCAGGCCGTCGGTAATTAAAAATATATTGTCGGGTCGCAATGAAAAACTCTTTGCTGCATTAAATGCGTGATACAAACTGGTGCCACCTTGGGGGCTTAAGGCTTTTAAGTGCTGGATATTGGTGT
>CALLDA010000126.1 GCA_937998635.1 uncultured Pseudomonadales bacterium | reverse complement strand
AAATTACGTGCTTTTTTGCAGATGATTTGCCTTAGCTAAGGTGAATAAAGCCACTATTCTCCAGGCATATTTTTCCTGCGCTTCCACCAGGCGCCACCGCCATCTCCCAGTGAAATAACCAAGTTTGATTCTGTGACGCTTCTGACATTCTGACTCCAGGGCTTCGGCTAGAGTTAATGTCGCTAGCAAACGCTAGTGGGCATCAATGCCCATTAAATTTCACTGTATACAAGGGAATTAAACATGAATACGAAACTAAATTTGACTACCTTCGCTGCCGCTTTAGCACTGATAGTGGTGCCAATGACCGCTAGCGCTAAAAAACCACACCCAACCAGTGACTTTGCTGTAGTAGTAGAGTCCTGCGAATGTACAGATACTGGTAACACCATGGAAGTGGAGTCGCCAGACGGTCTTGTAGAGGCCCCTATTCTAAACTGTGATGTAAGCTGGTCATCGGTTCCCGCAGCCCCGGCTTACGGTGCGAGCGTTGAATTTGAAGCTGAATGGGCGGCTGGCGAGCTAGAGTACGAAGCGAAAAGTGAAGCTGAGATAGAGGAATACATCTGTGATGGCACTGATCCGGATGCCTGTACCGCAAATGTCGATATTACAGTACCGGATGTTCCCGAAGGCGCAGAAGTCGAATTTGAAGCTCAAGTTAAAGGCTTTGAAAATGGTAAGGACGGTAAAGTGTCTCGCGATTTTGCAAAAGCTAAAGACGAATGCACCGTTTTGCCAGCTGTCATCTAACTTTTGGTTAAATCAACATTACTAACCTTATACCTATAAATGAAATGATCCCTGCCTGAAGCGGGGATCATTTCAATTTCTTCGGGCATCATCAACCCGACATTGATTCTCACAGCAGATCGCCACAAGCTTCTCCCCTCCGGCAAACATCTGCTTGATCATCCACACTCAAATCCTCTTTAACTCCCTGCTTCCACCTCCGCGATACGATTGCTATAAGGACGCTTTAGATTTATATTAGCGCAGCTGTTTAAGAGTCTTATTAGAACAATAAACTACAACACCAACCCAGTGTGAAACCCTTTGAAATTAACAAGTATAGAGCTGATCTCTGCCTGCCCTGACCCCGTCATCATCGTCGATAATCAAGGTGTTATTAGCGTCTTTAACCCCGCAGCAGAGAAGCTGTTGGGTTTCAATGCCGCAGGCCTTATTAACTCCCTCAAGATTGCGGATCTATATGAACGTCAAGATGAGGGCGAGAACGTCAAAGGGCTACTCGCCGCTGACACTCATGGCGGAATTGGTCAAATACAGCGCTACGAAACCAGGATAATGGGTCAGTCTGGGCAGGTGTTTCCTGTGTGTTTGTCAGCTGCAGTGCTGAAGGGCGATAATAACGCTGTTAACGTGATCTACTATTTCCAGGATCTGAGCCATAGTGAAAAGCTTGAGGCCGAGCTTCGTGAGTTATCTCGAACTGATCTCCTCACTGGTATGTTGAATTCCCGACAACTGTATATATCGTTACAGGAAGAAATCTTACGCTCTACCCGCTACAAGCACCCCTTTGCTCTACTTTGTTTTAGTCTCAATGGTCTAAAGGAAAGTAATGATCAATTTGGTCATCTAGTCGGCGACGACGTGCTAAAGCTACTGGCACTAGTGACCAGAGATACCTTGCGCGAGAACGATACCAGCTACCGATATACCGGCAACGAATTCCTGGTGATATGTCCCGAAACTGACTATACGGGTGCTAAACATGTTGCAGAAAGGCTACAAAACACTTTTTCCGAACTACTCCCCCAGGCACTTGACGCATCATTCAGTGAACTAAACACGCCCCTCTCTATGAGCCAGGGCATTACCGTTTTTTACGGAGGCAATACCGTAGATAAAAACGAGCTTATCCATCAAGCCATTCAAACGATGGATAAGGCCAAACTAGACAGCGAAAACCGAATTGAGCTATTTCAAGCCAATATGCAAGCCGATCAATAGGCTGCAATCAACACGCCACACTCCTCTCCGATTAAGCTAATATCTTAATGTGACCCTCGCTGACTTCGCTGCGAAAGCACTGAGCAGCTATGCTAGACTAGCGCCGTTAATTTAATGACAAGCTCCGAGCACCCGCGTTCTAAGACCCTCAATGGTGATGAACCCTGTGCCGAGAATTCACTCTTGTTTTATCTCCTACAGAGACAAGCTGAGTAGACATTCTGAGGGATGTTGGGGAAACCTGACCTCCTCCCGACTTTGGAAAGGTGTTTGCATGCTACAGGATAACTTCGGCCGCAAGTTTCACTACCTGCGCCTGTCTATCACCGATGTCTGCAACTTTCGTTGCACCTATTGCCTCCCCGATGGTTATGAGGGCAGGCCCGATCAGGCCTTCCTGTCGCTCGATGAAATCCGTCGTGTCTGCTCGGCCTTTGGTGCAGCAGGCACGCGAAAAATCCGCATCACAGGTGGCGAACCGTCAGTACGCAAAGATTTACCTGAGATAATCCGCACGGTTAAGGCCACCCCTGGTATAGAAAAGGTCGCAATCACCACCAATGGCTACCGCCTGCCGGAGCTGATTGACGAGTGGGCCGATGCAGGTTTGGATGCCCTTAACCTCAGCATCGACAGTCTTGATCCAGGGGTTTTCCAGGCCATCACCGGCCACTCTCGACTCCACGAATTACTCGATGGTCTCGACCGTGCCATCACACTCGGCATAGCCTCGATTAAAGTCAACGCCGTTATGTTGCGTGGCTTGAATGACAAGCAACTGGCTCCTTTTCTCGACTGGATCAAAAACAAAGCCATCACACTGCGCTTTATCGAATTAATGCAGACCGGCGACAACAGTGAATTTTTTGCCGAACGCCATGTTGCTGGTGAGACGCTACGCCAATGGCTCTTGGACAATGCCTGGACCCAAACCCTCCGTGAACTAGACGCTGGTCCTGCCCAGGAGTTTTATCACCCGGATTATGAGGGACGAGTCGGCCTGATCACGCCCTACAGCAAAGATTTCTGTAGCACCTGCAACCGACTGCGCATGGACTCTACCGGCAAACTGCACCTCTGCCTGTTCTCTGACACGGGCATTGATGTTCGGCCCCTGCTCAAGTCAGATGACCAACGGGACGAGTTGATCGAGTTTCTACAAAACCAGTTGTTGGACAAAAAAGTCAGTCATTTTTTACAGGACGGCCAAAGTGGCGGCACCCGCCATCTGGCCATGATTGGAGGTTAATACCGTGGTCAAAAATTATGCTGAAGAATTCCGTTCGTTACGCATCGCAGTCTTAACCGTATCCGACAGTCGCAATGAAGACAGCGATACCTCCGGAAAATTGCTGGTAGAGAAACTCAGCGATGCTGGTCACCAACTGGCCCTAAAGCAAATCGTCAAAGACGACCTTTATAATATTCGCGCCATCGTCGCAAGCTGGATCGCCTCTGAGGATATACAGGCGATCTTAATTACTGGCGGCACAGGATTTACTGGCCGCGACTCAACACCCCAGGCCATCCTGCCGCTATTTGACACGGTGGTAGACGGTTACGGTGAGTTGTTCCGACAAATATCCTATAAGGATATCGGCTCCTCCACGGTTCAGTCTCGTGCGGTAGCGGGACTATCGAACGGCACCATCGTATTTTGCATGCCCGGTTCTACCAACGCCTGCCGCACGGCCTGGGACGGCATCATCGGCGAGCAACTGGACGCCAGCCACAAACCCTGTAACTTTGTTGGTCAGCTAAAAACCATTGCCGGTGAACCAAACGGCAGCGAATGCAGCACCCGCGAAGCTTCATAAACCCGCCTAACTATATATCCGCCTCATGAATAAATTAAGCCATATCAACGCCGCCGGTGAAGCCTCGATGGTTGATGTCAGCGGCAAAGCCATCACCACCCGTATCGCCACTGCCGAAGGCTATGTGAGCATGCTACCGGAAACCCTGCTTTTAATACGCGATGGCGGCCACGCCAAAGGCGATGTCCTGGCGACGGCTCGTATTGCTGGCATTCAGGCAGCAAAGCGCTGTGCGGATTTAATCCCTCTGTGCCATCCGCTGATGCTCAGCAAAGTACAGGTAAACTTTGAATTACAGGCTGAGACAGGCTCTGTGAAAAAAAGCCGCGTGCGAATTGAAGCCATGTGCAAACTCGATGGTAAAACGGGTGTAGAGATGGAAGCGCTTACCGCTGTGTCCATTGCAGCGCTTACGCTGTTCGATATGTGTAAAGCGGTTGATCCCGGTATGTCTATTGAAGACATCAGGGTGCTGACCAAAGTAGGGGGCAAAACCGGGGCCTGGCGACATGACCAACAATAGGCCGGGTGAATTCGCCTCTACACTTATCCTTAATTTAAAACTGGAATCATGATCAAAGTACTACTTTTTGCCCAGTTAAGGGAGAAGCTGGATTGCTCACAACTGGATGTTCCGCTAAAGGCGGCAAGCAATGCACCATTTACGGTAGCTGATCTTAAAGCCCAGCTCGCCAGCAAAGGGGAAGCCTGGCAAAGCCTGTTCACCGACCCACAAGTGCTTGCAGCGGTAAATCAGGTAATGTGTGACAACGACACAGCTCTGGTTAGCGGTGACGAAGTTGCATTTTTCCCGCCGGTGACCGGAGGTTGATATGAATGCTATTGATTCCAGTCCCATCGCGCAAAACACCATCGTCAAAATTCTCGACGCAGCCTTTGATCCCGCAACAATCCTGGGTGAACTCACTACTGCTGATAGCGAATACGGTGCACTCGTCAGCTTTACCGGCATGGTACGTGACCTGGCGGAAAATCCCGTTAACGCCATGTTTCTGGAACACTACCCCGGCATGACCGAGCAATCCCTACAGGCAATTATCGACACCGCCTGTGAACGCTGGGCACTGGGTAAGGTCGCAATAATTCACCGGGTCGGTATGCTCTACCCCGGCGATCCCATTGTTTTTATAGGGGTCAGCAGCAGCCACCGCCGCGAAGCATTCGATGCTTGCCAGTTCATCATGGATTATTTAAAGATGGATGCACCCTTCTGGAAAAAGGAATACACCCCTGAGGGCGAACATTGGGTTGAAGCAAAAAGTAGCGACTGTGACGCTGCTAAACGCTGGTAACAGCCCTTGTCTTTGTCCGAACAAACATCTGAGAAAACTATCGGCGTTATTCTAGCCGGTGGGGAATCTCGTCGAATGGGCCAGGATAAAGCCCTACTGCCGGTCGGGGGAAATAATGGTGGCGGCACCCTGCTCGACCTTATGCAGCGTAAGCTTGCAGTCCTCGACCTGTTTGAGGAAATTATTATCTGCCGTAATGCCGAAACCAACAGCACTATAAATGCTCGCTATCTGCCCGACATAAAGCCTGGTCTCGGCCCCATCGGCGCATTACACACGCTGGGTATTCACTATCCAGATCATCGCGCCCTCATTGTTCCGGTGGATATGCCATTACTGAAAGCCGAACAATTAACCCAGCTATGTAAAGCCAATCTGGATGGGCACACTGCCTGTTATTACGAGGATAAATATTTTCCACTGCTTATCCAGTTTAACAAGGACCTTATCGCGCGCCTGACTGAACGCCTCGAAACAAATGCCCCTGATCTCTCTATCTCGCGCTTATTGCGAGATATCCCGAGTACCACAATAGCCTGTCAAGGTGATCATTCGCAGTTTGCCAATGTTAATACCACGGAGGAATGGCAAGCGCTAAAGCTGTGAGTCCATTGTCACACCGGTTGTCATAAGCAGCGCCCAGCATTTCATATCAAGACCGCCACAATCCTAATCGCGATACCAGCAATACATAAAAGCGACACTCTCGCCAAATTTACACACTGATGCACGTTAAGGCTTATTTGTCTCTTCGAATTCGAACTGAAGACTTATTTTTTCCAGGGCCAGAATCAGGTGTACTCACATTCTTAGCCTGAATACGCCGCTTCCTGACTTTCGCCGTTTTATCCTGCGTTGTAGCCGATACCTTTGAAGCATTCCTGGATGAGCTCACAGAGGTGGTCTGGCTCGGCGAACTTTGCGCTTCAGTAGCATTTTTCCTGTGGCCTGCTTTTTTGGCTTTTTTAGGTCTTTTCTTTTCCCCGGCCTGCACGTCTGCGTATTCCTTCGCCCGTGCCTGATCTTTAGTCGAAAACACTTTCGGTTTTTTCCCTGACCCTTTAGCTACGCTTTTTTTCTTGCTGCCTTGCTTATCAGCACTTTTGTCAGCGCCACACCTGGTCTTGTTTTTCTTCGTAGATCGGGTTTTTGAAGATCTAGCTTTCGAAGACCTGTCTCCAGACTGCCCAGTGCCATCATCGATCAATTCCAGATCAATTTTGCGCTCATCCATATCCACCCGCGCGACCCTAACCTGTACGACGTCGCCAAGGCGAAACGTCCGGCCAGTGCGCTCACCCACCAGGCGGTGATGGGCGGCTTCGTGATGATAATAATCTTTCGGCAGGCCGGTGATATGCACCAGGCCATCGATATACACCGGTTCAAGTTCGACAAATAAACCAAAGCCCGTGACAGCGCTGACGACACCGCGAAACTCATTGCCAACATGCTCAAGCAGGTATTCGCATTTCAGCCAATTGACCACACTGCGAGTGGCCTCATCGGCGCGGCGCTCGGTCATTGAGCAATGGTCACCGCCCTCGGTGATTTGCGCAATCTCATAGGGATAGTTTTTTTCCAGCGCTTGCTGCTGGGCATCGGCAACACGTTTTAAATGTGCAACCCGTCGCTTGCTATGCAGTAAAGCCCGAATGGCCCGATGCACCAACAAATCGGGGTAACGTCGTATCGGCGAAGTAAAATGAGAATAGCCCTCATAATTGAGACCAAAGTGACCCGCATTTTCAGCCTGGTACACCGCCTGACTCATGGAGCGCAACATCACAGACTGGATAATATCGGCGTCGGGGCGCCCTGCGGCCTGATTGAGCACCGCTTGATAGTCGTGCGCGGTGGGCTTCTCCCCACCTGGCAAACCGAGACCCAGCTCACCAAGAAAGGCCCGCAAATCCTCCAGCTTTTCTTCTCGTGGCCCTTCGTGGACGCGGTATAAAGTCGGCAATTTACTTTTCGCCAACAATGTCGCGGTGCAGACATTAGCACTGAGCATGCATTCTTCAATTAAGCGATGGGCATCGGTTCGTTCGGTGGGAATAATCTGCTCAATTTTACGCTCAGCATCAAACAATATACGTGTTTCGACGGTATCAAAATCGATAGCCCCTCGGCTTGCACGGTTCTCTCGCAAAGCTCCATATAGATCATGGAGATCATCAATATGTGCAACGATATTTTTGAATTGTTCACGTACTGGGCTACCGCTCGAACTATCTGCCGAACCATCCATCGAACTAGCGCTCTCGTCCCGCTCGGCGAGCATCACCGCCACCTGGGTGTAGGTCAGCCGGGCGCGGGAGTGCATTACCCCTTCATAAAACTGAAACTGCTTGACCACACCGGAGGCGTCAATGCGCATTTCACACACCATACACAAGCGATCAACCTGAGGTTTAAGAGAGCACAGACCATTGGATAACTTCTCCGGCAGCATCGGTATTACCTGACCCGGAAAGTACACCGAGTTACCCCGCTGGTAAGCCTCCAGATCCAAAGCCGTACCCGGCTTTACATAGTGAGAAACATCGGCAATGGCGACATATAAACGCCAGCCACTTCTACCCACCGGCTCACAGTAAACCGCGTCATCAAAATCCCGCGCATCCTCACCATCAATGGTAACCAGCGGCAAATGCCGTAGATCGATACGCTGCTTTTTATCCGCCTCTGGAATTTCATCAGCAATGCCTGCCAACTGCTTTTCAAGGGCTTTTGACCAGGTGTGAGGAAGAGCAAAATTGTGCAGGGCTAGCTCAATTTCCATGCCCGGAGCCAGGTCATCACCCAGCACCTGCACGACCCGACCCGCAGGCTGAGC
>CALLDA010000125.1 GCA_937998635.1 uncultured Pseudomonadales bacterium | reverse complement strand
TTGACTTCAATTCCAGGCCCAGTGCTTCTGCAACAGGTACCAGGCTATCTGGGTTTTCATAGCTGATCTCAGCCATTCTCTCTGATTGGTCGTAATACAATTCAATAGCCTGCTTTTGAGCAAATCCTTCCTTGAGTTCATCCTTCGCCTCATCAAAAGATTTAACCTGCTTCGGGGTCAACTCATCCAGGCGAATCAGGTGAATACCAAAACTCGTACGCACGGGGGCAGAAATTTGTCCGTTCTCCTGTAAGGCAAATAGCGCCTCCTCAAACGGTGGAACCATCACACCACGCAATACCTGTCCCAGATCACCACCTTGCTGGGCTGAACCTGGATCATCTGAATATGCCCTGGCCAGCTCCTCAAATTGCTCTCCCGCTTTTAGTTTTTCCTGGATTTCACTCAGCTTAGTGAGCACCTCCGGTGATTCTTCAAGTGTTTTACCTTCTTCCAGTGACAACAGGATATGACTGGCCTTACGTTGTCCTTCAACAATAAAGTTTTCTGCATTCTCTTCATAATAACGACGAATGTTTTCTTCTGTTGTATCAACACTTTCTACAAGCTGGCTACTTGATAAACGAATATATTCAAATTTAACTTGCGCGGGTCGAACAAACTCATGCATATTTTCATCGTAGTATGCTCTCGCCTGTTCATCCTGAACCACGATCTCCTCGGTAATATTTTCCTCGCCAAGGAGAACGTAATCAAAATCACGCTTCTGGTTCAATAATTTATTGTAGCGTGATGCTTCCTGAGGTGTAACGAAATGACTTTGTCTTATCAAACGAGGGATAGCATTGACTTTTCTGTCATTTCGCAAATATCGCTCATAGCTATCCGGTGTAAAGCCAGACTGGCCTAATATGGACTTATAGTAATTATAATCAAACTTATTATTTTGCTTGAAACCCGGATCCTGACGAATCACAGAAGAAAGTTCTTTATCTCCTACCTGGATATTATTTTCCTCACTCAGGATCGCTAATAATCTTTCTTCGACCATCGTATTGATGACATTCAGCTGAATCTGCTTGTCGAATAAATCAGGTCGGTAATTAGCACCGAGCTGTCTTTGCATATTCTGACGGCTTGCCTGATAGCGACGCTGGTAATCCTGCTGACTGATTGATTCATCATCAACTTCTGCTGCCACTGTTGTTCTGGCAGGTGAGCCAAAATCAGTAACACCCATAAAAATAAATGGCACGCTGATTAAGATCAGGATACCCCAGGCAACCCAACCAACCAGTTGATCTCGTATTGATTGCAACATCTTTGTGAGCCCTAAATTGTCAATTCACAAAAAAAAAGCGTCAGTATACTGACGCCTTAGTAGAATGGCGGAGCGGACGGGACTCGAACCCGCGACCCCCGGCGTGACAGGCCGGTATTCTAACCAACTGAACTACCGCTCCGAATTATAAAAATTAATGGTGGGCGCTGCAGGGCTCGAACCTGCGACCCTCGCCTTGTAAGGGCGATGCTCTCCCAGCTGAGCTAAGCGCCCGCTTCGAAGGCCCCAATTAAATCTGGAGCCCTCCGAAAAGGCGCGCTAGTTTACGGCATCCTTAAGGGCTTTGCCAGCTTTGAAAGCGGGTGCATTTGCCGCTTTAATTTCTATCGCCGCACCAGTTTGTGGATTACGGCCAGTACGAGCTGCACGAGCCCTGACAAGAAAAGTACCAAAACCAACTAGTGTTACTGAATCTCCTCCTTTAAGTGCACCGGTGATCGTATCAACTACAGCATCGACAGCACGCCCGGCATCAGCTTTGGATAAGTCAGCAGCATCAGCTACTGCATCAATCAGTTCAGTTTTATTCATAATTATTTATTCCCCAGAATCCTTTGTGAATTAGTATTTAAATATTGGATACAGGCACCCCTCGCCCCTTGCCTGTATAGAACCTCACGCAGATAGCATCTGCATGAGGGCGGCTAATTGTACAGAAAAAAGCGCAGAAGAAAACGACTAATGTGCTGTTACTTCGCTATGATTGGAGGATTTCTCGTCCTGGGACTTTGTTGAAGACGCCACCGCTTTCTCGCCTGGTACAGGCAACTGCTCAAGCGCTGTCTCAAGTACTTGGTCTATCCATTTGACGGGCTTGATCTCCAGTTTATCTTTTATATTTTCGGGGATCTCAGTAAGGTCTTTTTCATTTTCACTTGGGATCAATACGGTTTTTATTCCACCGCGATGTGCGGCCAATAATTTTTCCTTTAAACCACCAATAGGCAAAACCTCGCCCCGAAGTGTAATTTCACCCGTCATCGCCACATCTGCCCTGACGGGAATGCCCGTTAAGGCTGATACTAATGCTGTACACATGCCCACACCGGCACTAGGACCATCTTTTGGTGTGGCGCCTTCTGGTACGTGTATATGAACATCATGCTCCTGATAGAAATCATCATTAATACCAAGGCTAACAGCACGAGCACGAACAACGGTCATCGCGGCCTGGATAGACTCCTGCATCACATCACCCAGTTGCCCCGTATTCACGAATTTACCTTTACCGGGTAACACCACTGACTCGATATGCAATAACTCACCGCCGACCTCA
>CALLDA010000124.1 GCA_937998635.1 uncultured Pseudomonadales bacterium | reverse complement strand
AGCGGATGTCACTGGCCAGGTAGCCCACTATCTCAAAAACTATATGGCTCAAGCTTAGCCTTGGGCTATTTAGCATTGGGTCAAAAGATCTAGAACTAAACCCGTCAGACAATTATTGAGGGATATATGACAGTAAACAATAAACTCGCCTTTGTGTTTCCCGGTCAGGGCTCACAGAAGATCGGTATGCTCGCCGACTTTGCCAGTCAAAGCCCGCTTGTTATAGAGACCTTTAATCAGGCGGCAGAAGTGTTGGGCTACGATATCTGGGATATGGTTCAAAACGGCAGTCAGGAAGACATTAATCTGACTGAGCGAACTCAACCAATTTTATTGAGCGCGAGTGTTGCACTATGGCGAGTCTGGGCGAGTCAGAATGATATTCAACCTGCATTTTTAGCGGGACATAGTCTCGGTGAATGGTCGGCTCTGGTTTGTAGCGGTGTAGTTGAGTTTTCTGATGCCGTTAATTTAGTCCGTTTGCGTGGCGCGTATATGCAGGAGGCCGTGCCTGAAGGGCAGGGCGCAATGGCTGCAGTGATTGGACTGGATGATTTGGCGATTAGTCACTGTTGCGAGCAGGCCGAGCAAGGTGAAGAGGTCAGGCCGGTTAATTTTAATGCCCCGGGCCAGGTGGTAATTGCCGGTGCCAGTGGCGCTATTGATCGAGCTGTTCAGCTGTGCAAAGCGGCGGGGGCCAAGCGAGCCATGCCGCTGGCGGTCAGCGCGCCGTTTCATACCCAAATGATGAAACCCGCGGCAGATCGATTAGCTCAGGATCTTGCTGGGGTTACTTTTCGTCCGCCACAAATTCCGGTGGTACAAAATGTTCACGCCTCGATAGAGACTGATCCTGAACGTATTCGTGATTTGATGGTTGAGCAGATCTACAGTCCTGTCCGCTGGGTCGACTGTGTCAGGTTGTTGCTCAGCAAAGGCGTGGAGACTACCGTTGAATGTGGGCCGGGTAAGGTCTTGTGCGGCTTAAATAAACGTATCGATAAAAGTTTACAATTGTTGTCTACCGATGTGCCAGATAGCCTTAGTCAGGCAGTCCAGGCTGTTAGTGCTGCATAGCTATAGGCTGTTAGTTCTACTGGCTATAATAGTGGGTAAAGCGATGATGATAAGCAGGAATCAAACGGAGAGGCGGGTATGAATTTTGAAGGCAAAATTGCGCTGGTTACGGGTGCGAGCAGGGGTATCGGAGCGGCAATTGCCGATACTTTGGGCACTGCTGGAGCGACTGTGATCGGCACTGCCACCTCTGAAGAGGGCGCAGCGCGGATTACTCAACGCTTCGGCGAAAAAAACGTCCTAGGTAAAGGTTTACGGCTCGACGTTGCCGATGCTGATGACATCAGCGCGGCTGTGAAAATCATAACTGAAGAGTATGGGGCACCACTTATATTGGTCAATAATGCCGGGATCACCCGAGACAATATACTGATGCGCATGAAAGACGATGAGTGGAACGCGGTGCTGGATACCAATCTCACCGGCATTTTCAGGTTGAGTAAGGCCTGCGTTAAAGGTATGGCGAAAGCCCGTTGGGGCAGAATTATCAACATTAGTTCGGTCGTTGGCTCCATGGGTAATGCTGGGCAGACCAACTATGCAGCCACAAAAGCAGGGGTTGCTGGCTTCGGGCGTTCTCTGGCCAAGGAGATAGGTTCCCGCAATATTACGGTTAATACCGTGGCACCGGGTTTTATTGATACCGATATGACCCGGGAGTTGAGTAATAGCAATCGTGAAGCGATGTTGACCAATATACCCTTAGCGCGGTTCGGTGAGCCTGAAGAGATAGCATCCGTAGTGACTTTTTTGGCCGGTGATGGCGGAGCTTACATAACTGGTGAAACGATTGAAGTTAACGGCGGCATGTACATGAATTAGCTCGAAACAGGCCTTGTTTTATGAGCGTATAAAAGCGGTTACGTAATAAAATTTTTCAGGTAAAATGCGCCACCAAGTTAGCCAGGCTTAGCCTTTTTAACTAGAAATAGTCCAAATTGACGATGGACGGAACAACTTGGCCAGAATGGCTTAAACAGAGAAGTTTGAACAAAACCTCTATCAACAGGAGCAATGATTGTCATGAGTAGCATTGACGAACGCGTATTAAAAATGGTTGCTGAGCAACTGGGCGTTAAAGAAGAAGATGTAAAGCCAGATTCCTCATTTGTAGACGATCTGGGCGCTGATTCTCTCGATACCGTAGAACTGATCATGGCTCTTGAAGAAGAGTTCGATACCGAAATACCTGATGAGGACGCTGAAAAACTGGCTTCCGTTCAAGACGCAATTAACTATATCAATAACAATTTAAAGTAGTCTCCTCGATATCGAGCCGCCTGGTGCCACATAGGCGGCTTTTTCCATTTAATGTCCAATTATCATTGCGGCCTGCGCATGAGATGCCGATCCCTGTGCCTGCCCTTTGGACTTGTCCTGTGAGTTCACGGGCAAGGGGCAAGCGCCTGGTTTATGGTCATTACTGAGTTGTTTGTCGATGGTGAACCCGCCGGGTCTGTGCCCGCAAGCGACCGTGGGTTGCTTTACGGTCACGGCCTGTTTGAGACTATGCGCTTATGGCGAGGCGAGCTGCCATTGCTGGATTTGCACCTGGCTCGGCTAGAAAGCGGGGCCAGAGCCCTGTCGATCGCCTGCGATCTGAGGGCGCTAAAGCTCCAACTTAATTGTCTGTTGCCCAAGTTGCCAGCTGAAGGTTTACTTAAATTAGTGTTGACCGCCGGTGATGGATTGCGGGGCTACCGTTATGATTCTGCTAGCAGTGAATCAAAAGCGCGCTGCTTGATCCAGTATTTTGCGCTTGATCACGGGTCGAGTGAAGTAAGGTTGAAGCTTTGCGAATACCGCTTACCTGACAACCCTCGTCTGGCGGGAATCAAACACTTAAACCGCCTGGATCAGGTAATGGCTGCCGCCGAGTTGCCCCCAAAAAGCGATGGATTACTGCTCGATCAGACTGGCAATGTCATCGAAGCGCTCAGTAGCAACCTGTTTATTCTCTATCAGGGGCAATGGTTAACACCGTCCTTACAGAAGTCGGGAGTGGCTGGAGTAATGCGCCAATTGTTAATGGATCGAGTGATGCCGGCCGTAGATTTGACTCCGCTATGTCAGGATATTGAACTCGGCATGTTGCAGGGGGCGGAAGAGATATTTATCTGTAATGCGGTCAGGGGAATCAGTTCGGTGACGGAGATTAGAGGTTTAGCTCAGACCTTGTTTTCAACAGCAGGGACGCCTTCTAGTGAATCGACACAGACCGCGTTAATTCAAGCTGAGTTAGGGAAGCAGTACCCATGCTTCGGCGAGTAGCGCTGACCTTTCTTGTTGCGATAGCCGTATGTTCGGTGGCGCTGTGCTTGTGGTTTCAGGGGGCTGTGACTCAGCCCTTAACTGTAGTTGAAGATGGCTATGAACTTACTGTCAGCCGTGGTGCGGGCCTTAATGTAATCGCCGAGCATCTTGTTGAGAGCAATGTTCTCGAGTCTTCGTTGCTACTAAAAATATATGCTCGCCTGTACGGGCTAAGCGATATTAAAGCTGGTGACTATCAACTATCTTCCGGTGAAACGCTGGTCAGCTTGTTGGCGAAATTAACCAGCGGCGCGGTTCAACAGCACAAGATTACCTTTCCAGAAGGTTGGACCTTAAAGCAATGGCTGGTTGCCCTGGCCGGAGCCAAAGGCCTTGATCAGACCCTGACAGGTTTGACTTATAGTGATATCTCGGAGCGCTTGACCATTAGCCATAGTAATCCAGAAGGGTGGTTTGCGCCTGATACCTACGCCTACGTGTCAGGAGACAGCGATTTGTCGATACTGCGGCGGGCTTATCAGGAAATGACAGATCAACTGGAGCGATTGTGGGCGGATCGAGAAGCTGGGCTACCTTACGAAAACCCCTACGAAGCATTAATAATGGCCTCGATTATCGAAAAGGAAACCGGGGTGCCAGAGGAAAGACCCCAAATCGCCGGGGTTTTTGTTTTGCGCCTACAAAAAGGCATGCGTTTGCAGACCGACCCTACGGTTATCTATGGCCTGGGTGAAGCGTTTAAAGGTAACCTCACCAGGCAGCACTTGCGCCAGGCATCTGCTTATAATACCTACCTGAATACGGGTTTGCCGCCGACCCCAATAGCTAATCCAGGTGTTGCTGCTGTCAAGGCAGCCTTGCACCCGGCGGTCGGTAAAGCTGTATTTTTTGTCGGCAAGGGCGATGGCAGTCATTATTTTTCCACTAGCCTTGAGGAGCACAACAAAGCGGTTCGAAAGTATCAGATTAAGAATCGGGCGAAGGCTTATCGGTCTTCTCCCTTGACCGATAAGCCGTTGACCGATAAGTAATTGCCCGATAAACCATTGCCCGATGAATCGGCGACCAGTAAATAGCCGATAAAGCGAGGACAAGCACTCAATGCTTAGCAACATGGGTTCAATATGAAAGGTAAGTTTATTACTCTGGAGGGCACAGAAGGCGTTGGCAAGAGCACTAATATTGCCTGTATTGAACAATGGCTGTCTAGCCGAGGCATCGACTTTATCAGCACCCGGGAGCCAGGGGGTACAGAGCTTGGTGAGGAGGTGCGCACTTTGTTGCTTAGTCATCGTTCCCAGTCAGTGGACGTTATGGCCGAATTATTATTAATGTTCGCAGCACGGGCACAACATCTGTCTGAGAAAATATTGCCGGCACTGAACAAAGGCACCTGGGTCTTATGTGATCGCTTTACCGATGCCACCTTTGCCTATCAGGGCGGTGGCCGGGGAGTTGATCTTCACCTGATACAAACATTGGCCGATCTGGTGCAGGGTGGGTTACAACCCGATTTAACGCTGGTGCTCGATATTGATCCTGAGGTCGGTCTGACCAGGGTTCGACAACGTGGTGAGCGAGATCGCTTTGAAACTGAAGAGTTGGCCTTCTTTGATCGTGTTCGTCACGGCTATCACCGGCAAATCGCCAGTCAGCCTGAGCGCTTTAGTCTAATCGACGCGTCTCAAAATGAGCAGCAGGTGGCCGCCGATATCAATAGCGTGCTGGACAAGTTTTATTCTGGGTTTATCGCTCAATGACCAGTCATGAAGACAAGCCACTGAATATGCCATATGCCTGGCAGAAGCGGCAATGGCAAATTTTTGAGGGCCTGCTTGATACTGAGAAGTTGCCTCATGGGGTGTTGATGACTGGCCCCTCTGAGGTTGGTAAGTATCATTTTGCTATGGCCCTGGTTGCCCGGGTGCTTTGTCACTCTCCTGTTGATGGCCAGGCGTGTGCGTCCTGCAAGGCTTGCCTGCTGGTGGGAGCCGGCTCACACCCAGACTTTTTGTTGCTTGAACCGGAGAGCAAAGGCAAGGCGATATCGGTAGATGCGGTAAGAGCACTGGCTGGATTTTCTGCCGGCACGGCTATGCTTAGTGGCTGGCGGGTGATGTTGATTAACCCAGTCGAAGCGATGACCCGTAATGCCGCCAATGCCCTGTTAAAAACCCTTGAAGAACCTGGCAAAGCGACTTTGTTGATTCTTATCCATCATCAACAAAGCGAATTGTTGGCGACCATCCGTAGTCGTTGTCAGCAGTTTTTATTCCCGGTTCCTGATCCTGATCAGGCTATAGAGTGGTTGCGTGATCGGGTCGAAACAGATGATTATGCATCGCTTCTGGAGGCGGCTGGGGGGCGACCGCTGCGGGCGGCGCGCCTTATCGGTGATGACTCTTTCGAGCAAATTAAGCAGTTTGAGACCATGCTGGATAATCTTACTCAGGGGCTTTTGTCGCCTGTTGAAGCTGCCGAGCAATGGAAATCTGTCGCGCCCAACGATTTGATCGAGTGGATGTTAGCCTCCCTGACTAAAAGTATATCGAGGGCCGTTATAAAAAATCTCTTGCCCGCTCGGGGGCATTTTGTGTTGATGGATCAGCTGCTCTTTGCCAGGAAATTAGTGGCGAGCAAAGCCAACCCTAACCCGCAGTTATTGATAGAAGATCTGTTGTCTGGGTGGCGGCAACGGGAATCTGCTTCTCGCAAATAATGTCAGGTGTTATGCTTGTGGTACCATTAATTCAGACGTCGAAATGCTCGTTAAGTTAGGTGGGAATAGTGAAAACAAATGGTGGTGGAATCCGCAGTGGCATACTTAATCTGGCGCTTACAGACGCCGAAGAGTTGTATAAATGCTACATGCCTTTTTTGAAAAATAGTGGTTTATTTATCCCGACCCGTAAACCATTTGCATTGGGCGATGATGTTTTTGTACTCCTCGACTTAATAGACGAGCCAGATAAAATCCCCTTGACCGGGAAAATCGTCTGGGTCAGCCCTGCTGGAAGCTCTGGGCATCGGCGGCAGGGCGTTGGCATTGAGTTTCCTGAAGAAAGCAGTGCAACGCTCGTCTCTAAAATAGAAGTACATCTCGCTGGTTTGCTAGCCAGTGAGCGACCCACCTATACACTGTAGAGTTATTTTAGCAATTTGCCCTGCTTTGTTACTTTTGGCTAAACACCTTGCCTATCGCAATGTTGTCTATTTTTGGGTTTGTGCAATGTTGGTTGAATTGTATTGCTGATCGATTCTCACTGTCATCTTGACCACCTTGATCTGGAACCCTATGGCGGGTCTATAGAGGCGCTACTGGCTGCCTGTAGTGAGCAAGGGGTTACGCATTTTCTATCCGTGGCTACCACACTTGAATCCGCGCAAACCCTTCAGGCTTTGGTAGGCCATCTGGACAATGTTTACACTTCGGTGGGTGTTCACCCACTTCAATTTGAAGCTCAGCCTGTTCCCGACCCTGAGGAGCTGCTTAAGCTAGCCAGTCGAGATCAGGTAATTGCCGTCGGTGAAACCGGGATTGATAATTTTTATAGCGCCGACACACAACAATGGCAGGAAGACAG
>CALLDA010000123.1 GCA_937998635.1 uncultured Pseudomonadales bacterium | reverse complement strand
GCCACAATTCGCCTCGACGGTCATAAATATCTACCAGCATAACTTCCCACGAGTCCTCATCAAGGTAGTAGGTGCGTCTGCTATAAGCATGGCTGGTTCCTTCCTTGAGATAGGAATCGATGACCCATACCCGGTGTAACTCATAACGTGAATAATCCTGATTAAGACGACCATCTTCCCTGATAACTTTATCGGGGGTTGCATCCTGGGCGGCTAATTTATAAGGATTATAAGGCACATACATTTCACGCTTGCCTACCAGCTTGTAGGTAAAGCGATCATTGGGGCCATTAAAACCATAGCCCTGATCGGTAGTACCCAGGCCATCACCCGCAGTAGTTGGGTTATCGTAAACGATCTGCGGTGCGCGTTTGACTCGCCGCTGACCAGGACTGTAGGCCCAGGCCATACGGAAGTTTTCAGTGAAAGTAGGTGGCTCATGAACGAGAACGACCTGCCCCGCCAATTTAGCCGGTGCCGTCAGTACCTGAATATACAATGTATTATTACCTTCAGGCGTTGACCCAGGATCTTCATCGCTCAGCTCAGGATCACTCCACTTATAGTGAAAGTTCACCTGGAGCTTGTTAACGACGTAACTACCAGTGGTGCCAACTGCGATGGTGGTTTCCCGCGCATCGTACCAAACCGGCCGAGGCCGTGATGCCTGGTTCATAAACGCTTCGTTACCATCATGAGGAATAGGAAAGGCCCAGGCTTTCCGGGTTCCTGTGTAGCCGATCATGCCCATATGGAAATCCTCGGCAATAACCAGCTCTGAACGATCCAGGTTTTTCAGCGCTGCCTCATAAATATAAGGCTGATAGACCATAGAACGACGGGTCGGGTAGACGTTCATAAAGAATTCAGGATAGGTCTCGAACATGCGCTTCTGACCTTCCGACAATTTATCCGCATGGTCCTGATAATTCTGCGGGGTGATTTTGAAACGGGGCTCATCGCTAGCGAAAGGGTCGAGGTGAAAACCGCCCGGCTTGAAATCAGCAGGTGGTACAATCGGCTCATTCTTCCATTCAGGAATAGTACCCTCAGCGTTCCCTGCACGGATAGCGCCGGTTGGCGTCAACTCGGTGCCTTCCAGTCCGATTTTAGCCCGCTCTTCCGGTGTAATCGGTCCCGCTGCAACACTACCGACCCACGCAATGCTAATCGCAACGGCCAGCAAGAATGAATTTTTAAACTTGTTCAATACAACCATAGTCATCTTGATACTCCTCAGAAACTATATTTGAAAGTGGCAGACACATTGTCCCGGTCGGACCAGATATCTAACTTGCCAGGCCACCAGGTAGCGGCCAGCTCTAGAGACATACGGCCCTGATAATCAAATGTCACACCGGCACGAGCGGTGCGTTGATTCTTGAATAGACCACCCGTATTGAAAGAGCTGTAGCCCTCCACCTGGTGAACCCAGACGAAAGTCGGCAGGACGTTCAAATCCCAGAATAAGTTGTTGTATTCGTAGGCGGCGACAATGGTGTAGCCCCAGGCAAAATCAGTGATAAAGCGATCCAGCTGGTCGACGCCTGGCGCGGAATTCAGATCAACACGGGCGGCTCCGACATCATTAGAGGAGGTTTTATCGGTCAGATCACCGGTACTCTGGCCATCAGTCCACTCCATCTGCCAATCAAACAGATAGGACTGCTTATCAGCGCCAAACGGACCACCACCAATGGAATAAGTCAGGTTACCCAACCAGGTATAAACATCGGAGTTTTCAGTTTCACAACCAGGAACACCACCAACATCTGGGTAGTTGGGCGTCCAACTGGCGGGGAACGGTGCTGCACCAATGGCACCTAATATGCCCGCCAGACCACTGAAGTTTTGGCATTCTCGGGTATCCCAAAAATCTTCTCTCATATTGACTTCTGTTTGAAAGGAAACGCCAGAGTCGCCAAGCTCACCGTTCAGAGAAATCGCGTAGGTATCCTGGTCCTCTGCAAATACTTCGTGGTAACTGGCCAGTATCCCCGTGGGCACAAGACCGACATTCGGTACCGGTGCAAACACCTGCGTTCCATTAGGGTCATAATTAGCCTGCAAAAAAGGCTGTTGCGCATGGCTGCGCACCCAGTAAACACCGAGGTCCATATTGTTAAAATCTTCGAGTATCTGATGAATAGCGATACCCCATTGCCCGCCATTCTTGGGATTATCAGTGCCGCGCTTGCTAATACCCGGTAAGCCCAGATCCGGATTGAAGCCCGGCCCGATATTGTCAAAGGGGCTGAAATAGCTGCCAACGGGAGTAAACTGACTACGACGCCAGTTCCACACGTAGTAGGCTTCCAGACTTGTGTTTTCGGTGACATCAACATTCAGGTAAACCATTTCCTGGGGCAACAGGCGCTCTTTAACTTCGGTACCCGGTGTCGTGCGCTGGGCAAGGTTTTCAGGGTTAATCACGGTGCTAAGACCGCCACCCATAATGTTGCTTTCACCCCAGTTGATCACCTGCTTACCAACCCGCAGGGTAAGTGGATTACCCGCGACGTCTAAATTAGCGTAAACAAACAGATCGTATAAGGTGAATTGATCATATTCATTACGGGCGCCCTGAGGTATACCGTCTAAAGCACCCTCCGTCGCGCCTGCACCAGTAAAGCCACTACAGTTGGTACATTTATTCGCCCCATCCCTCATTTCGAAGTCATAGAGATAGCCAAAACGGGCAAAGGCACCCCAATTGCCACGCCTAATACCCGCATCAGTGATAAAAGACAGTGGCGCAGAATAAACTTCACCAGCATCCTGAAAGATATTGGCTCGGCCACTTGGCGTTTTGGATAGCTCGTCAGCGCTCGTAGTCGT
>CALLDA010000122.1 GCA_937998635.1 uncultured Pseudomonadales bacterium | reverse complement strand
GACGGAAGCGTATATTACCGGCCGTTTTGGTTAACTTTGGGCTTTAAAAAAGGACATAACCATGGATAAATTAAATCTCGACCAACATATCTCTCGACAATTTAATGAAGATCTTGAAACCATAAAAAGCGAAATGCTGGCTATGGGAGGCGTTGTCGAAAAGCAATTGAGCGAAGCGGTTAAAGCCCTGGAAGAAGCCGACAGTGAGTTAGCCGAACACGTCCTAACCGTAGAAGATGATGTCGATCAGATGGAGCGAGATATTGATGAGCATTGCGCGACCTTAATAGCCCGCCGACAACCTGCAGCGACGGACCTACGCATGGTTCTGGTCGTCACCAAGTGTATTCGCGACCTGGAGCGCATTGGTGATGAGGCCCAGAAGATTGCCAAGATGGCGATTAACCTCAGTGGTGATCAAGCACCACGGGGCTATATTGAAATTCGGCATATCGCCAACGATGTTCGCGTCATGCTCAATGATGCGCTGGATGCTTTTATGCGTTTTGACGCCGACGCGGCGATTCTGACCATGGCGAAAGACCGCCAGATTGATCAGGATTATTCATCGGCGCTCCGAGAATTGATCACCTATATGATGGAGGACCCACGCAATATATCCCGGGCCCTGAATATTGCCTGGGTGCTGCGCTCTCTGGAACGAATTGGTGACCATGCCAAAAATATCTGCGAACATGTGGTTTATCTGGTTAAAGGTAAAGACATTCGCCATGGCCATCTGGATGAGATCGTGCCGTAGACAGAATCTTTCTACGGCAACTATTTTTTCTCCGATAAGGGGATACTGTTTACTGAGTTGCCACCTCTTTAGATTCGGACTCTTTAAGCACACACTCCTCGGGTATAGAGTCCTGAGTCACACACTTCTTAGTCACACGGGGGCCACAACAAGTGGCTGACTTCAAAAGCTTCCCCAAAGGTTTATTGCCCTTTCTCGGAGACTTATCTGCAAATAATAACCGTGACTGGTTCGCAGACAATAAACACCGTTATGAGGATTTGGTATTAAACCCGGCCCTCGATTTTATCGGTGCCATGGGGCCCCATCTCGAAAAAATCTCCACGCGTTTTGAAGCCATTCCCAAACGCTCGGGTGGCTCGCTGATGCGGGTTTATCGGGATACGCGATTTGGCAAAGATAAAACCCCCTACAAAACCAATGTCGGCATACAGTTTCGTCACGTGCTGGGTAAGGATATTCATGCCCCAGGTTTTTACGTTCATATCGAACCCCACGAAGTATTTGTTGGCGTCGGGAGCTGGCGACCCGATAGCACATCTCTGGCAAAAATTAGAACCAGAATCGCCGAAAAACCAGATTTGTGGAAGCGGGTCGAGGGTAATAGAAAGTTTCGGAAACACTATGAGTTCGGCGGCGACCGTTTAAAAAAGCCGCCGCGCGGCTACGATCGGGATCATCCTTTAATAGAGGTATTAAAGCGCAAGGACTTTATTGCCCTTAAGTATCTTGATGAGCGGGACATAGAAAGCGACGACTTCATTGATACGATATTTGAACGCTTTCGAGATGGTCTGCCCCTGATGCGGTTTTTATGCGATGCCCTGGAGCTACAATTTTAGACCGTACCGGTAGCAGTTTAGAGTCAATTTACGCGTCTGTTTTTATATGTCATGGCGTTGACGCTATTGCCTAATTGTGGTGTTATTGCGCCCCCGTGACAGCTGGTATCCGATCGTCCAGAGCCCCGATAACTGCTGGTTTTCAAACAAAAATAGCGCAGATAAAGCAACTGTTTTTATTTGTGTCACCTGAGGAAATACTATGTCTGCAGCACCGTCACTCGATTTTAGAGACAAGGCCGCCATTGTCGGCATTGGCGAAACCGAATATACCCGTGGGGCAGAGCGACCCTCAGCGGAGATGATGCTTGAATCCACCCGTATCGCCATTGCCGATGCGGGGCTGAAACCTAGCGATATAGATGGTCTGGTCTTGCCGCCGGTGCTGATCACCGCCGAAGAAATGGCAGCCAATCTGGGCATTGAAGATTTGCGTTATTCGGTCACTGTCAACATGGGGGGTGCCAGCCCGGTAACCACCTTACAAAGTGCAGCCATGGCTATTGCTGCCGGTGTGGCAAAAAATATCGTAGTAACCGCAGGCTGGAATGGTTCTTCTGCCTTACGGCCCAAGCCTGGTGCAAAATTTGTTGAGACGGTGTCCATACCGGCATTGGAGCGCACCCTGAATGGTTATTACTTCCCCTATGGCAGTGCCTCACCGGTGCAAATGTATGCCTGGATCGCCATGCGGCACATGCAAACCTACGGCATTGGCCCCGAGGCCACTGGCGCCGTCGCCATTGCTGCTCGCAAGCATGCTCAGTTTAATGACAAGGCCATTACCCGGGGGCAGACTTTGGATATGGAAGGTTATTTAAATTCGCGATGGATTTCAGAGCCATTCCGACTATTTGACTGCTGCCTGGAAACCGACGGTGCCTGTACAGTGGTGATTAGCGCAGCTGATCAGGCAAAAGATCTACGCCACACGCCGGCTTATATTATGGCCGCAGCCGAAGGCCATCCTTACCCGGCGGACGATATCGCCAACCGCCCGGATATGTTCCACATCGGCCTGCAAAATTCAGCGCCAAAAGCCTTTGCAATGGCGGGTTTGAAGCCTACCGATATGGATTTTATCCAGATTTATGATTGCTTTACCTATGTTGTGCTTTTGCAGCTTGAAGCCCTAGGTTTTTGCGAACAGGGCGCGGTAGGTGACTTTGTCAAAGACGGCACGCTGGAGATCGGCGGTAAATTCCCCATGAATACCCACGGCGGTCTTCACTCCCAGGCTCATGTCTGGGGTTTGAATCATGTGGTAGAAGCCACGCGGCAATTACGAGGCGATGGCGGCGAAGTGCAGGTCAAAGACGCAGAGCTCGGGCTGGTGACCGGCTGGGGTGATTTTGGTGATGGTAGTTTGGTCATTTTGAGAAAGTAGCGCTAAGCGAATACCGACGAGCAAACAGTTTTGAGGAGGATATTGAAATGAGTGAATTTATACCTAACCCAGCGCCACTGCCCACCAACTATCTGGACGAGCAATTTTGGGATCACTGTGCTAATGGCATTTTGTCATTTCAGTGTTGCATCGAGTGTGAAACGTGGCGGCATATTCCGCGCTTTATGTGTGCAAAATGCGGTTCCGAAAAATGGGGCTGGCGTGAATCCCACGGTCGTGGCACCGTTTATTCATGGACGGTTTGCCATATGCCTATGTCCTCCCACTTTGAACAAGACTTCCCCTACGCGGTGCTGGTCGTCGAGATGGAAGAAGGCGTCAGAATAACGGCGGGTCTGCGAGATATGGACTATAAGGATCTGAAAATTGATCTACCCGTTGAAGTAGTTTTTGAACCGCTGGAAAGTGGCGGAAAATTGCCGTTTTTTAGACCGCGTAAGGATTGAGTGCTTAAATACCAATAATAAGGTTGTCGTCAACGAATCGAACGCCGGATGGCCAATGAAGAGAGACGCATGTGCTTAGTTCCGATCGTTTAAGCCGATGGCTCACAGTGGGGGCCAACGTGGGTATATTGGCGGGTCTGATTCTGGTCGCCGTGCAGATTGAACAAAATTCTGAGCTGGTGCGCATGCAGCTGGTTAATGATGGCAACCTGGCAAGCAATCAGCTTTGGGTCTCGGCAAC
>CALLDA010000121.1 GCA_937998635.1 uncultured Pseudomonadales bacterium | reverse complement strand
GTGCTCGCCATTGATGATCCGCAGCTCATAGAGGTGCTGGCAAACAATACTTCCGACTCGCCTGGGAAAAGCAAACAGGGTCCCGAATTGTCCCTGTATCCCTCTGATCGAGCCTTAACGGATGGCCGACCTATTTCACTGATTTCCAGACAAACCGTGCAGCAGCTGTCCGAAGAAGTCGGTATGTCCATAGACGGCCGACGTTTCAGGGCTAATATTTCTATCGATTTAGCGGGTATGGCGGGGTTTTCTGAAGACGACTTTGTTGGCAGAACATTGAGGCTGGGTGATCGGGTCGTGGTGTCCATCGTCGAGCGGGACCCCCGTTGTGAAATGATTACCTTTGACCCGGATACCGGTGAGGCGGAGCCAGCAATATTACAGCAGGTCAGCAAAGCCCATAACAGACTGGCTGGCGTTTATGCCGCAGTGTTAGTCGAAGGCTTGGTTAAGCCAGGGGATAGTATTTATCTGGAAAGCTAATTGCTCTTTTGTTTCTTAGGGTTTCGTAAAGACCTCGCCAGCAAATTGTTCCAAAGTCGCAATATCTTCCACGTTCCGTCGCTTCAATTTGGTGAGTTGTTTGACCGGCTTGCCAATCGGCGTGACGGCACAGACGGCATAATGCTCTGGAATACGGAGTAACTTTTGGACCTCTGGCTCACTCGCCGCTGGCAGGGTAGTGAGCGTACCGCCGAAGCCTGCCTGACGAGCGCCCAGCAGGACGTTCCAGACGAAGGGATAAATGGAAGCGCCACTGATAATGCCGATCCGATCCAGGTGCTGATCCATCGACGCCACTTCTCGCAGGTCCACCAAAAACACCAATACCACAGCTGCCTTTGTATAGTGGCTAAGTAGCAAGTCCGGGACGACAGCCTGGTCGATTTGTTGTTGGCTGACCTGGCTCGGAATAATAGTGTTCCATGGGTTTTCACCCGCTTGCACCTGGGCCATATAGCGTTTTGCGGCCGGTTCAGCGAGTTTAGCCAGGGTTTTTCTCGTAGCCAGGTCTCTGATGATAATGACTCGATTGCCCTGGCGATTGCCACCGCTGGGCGCAAAGCGAGCGTGGTCGATAATCTCGTAGAGTATTTCGTCAGGCAGGCTTTCTTCGGTGTAGTCCCGTGCGGCGAAGGTGGTGCGCATTACATCGTTTAATTCCATGGCGATAGTCCAATGTCTTGTTATATTTATTGCAAGGGTCAGGATGCTGTTGAGCTTAGTGCCCGGATTTTGCAGCTTTATCCGGCTAAGTTTCCCTTAAACAAGCACTGAGTGCCACTATAGGCAAGACCTTGTCTAAGCGCCGGTGGAGAAATACCCCCTGCTAATTGACACACAGGCGCACTAATGTATAAATGCACCCTTCAAGCGACGTAATAATAACTCTGGGAGAGGAACGATACTGTGGAATGTCCAAAATGCAGCAGACCAATGGAAACCAAAACGTTTAAGAGCATCGAATTGGATCGATGCACAGGCTGCTACGGCATATTTTGTGGCCAGGAAGCGATAGAAGGCGGCAAAGATGTCTGGCTGTCCGAAGCGGTACTCGATGTCGGTTATGAAAGCACTGGGGAACGCTACGACAAGGTCGATGATATTAACTGCCCCGCATGCAATGTAAAAATGGACAAGATATCTGATCCAGTACAGACCCATATCTGGATGGAAGCTTGCCCGCAATGTAACAAGGTCTTTCTTGACGCCGGTGAGTTTACCGACCTGAAACATAATACTATGCTCGACAAGTTTAGAAGCTGGCGCAAAGGCTTACGAAAATAGCCTTGTGATGCTGTTTCTTGATGTCTGGTAAGAGTATTCCTAACAGCCGGGTTCGCCCGGCTGTTTTCATTGAATTACAAGTCCCTGTAATTTAGATCTTCCTGTAAATTAGACCTTCCTATGGAATTCCTACTTGCCTGACGGTTTTGTTTTAGTCAATAAACCCTGGCATGACTTTTTTGACAAAAAGCGCCTGAGATTCTGGCGTCATTGCTATCACAATGTAGTAGCTCATTCCGGTTTCATCAATACGAGTTTGCAATTCTTTAATCACTTCATCGGGTGTTCCGAGCAGAGCAAGGGGTGAGCGCTGGGCCGTTGCGTAATCCGGAAAGCCTAACTGTGTGGCGATACCCCTCAGGGTTTCATCTCCAGGGTTCTCCGACATCGCCACCAGGGTGATGCCACCAAGCTCGATTTCGTCGGGGTCGCGCCCGGCTTGCGCCATATATTCATGGAGTTGAGCAATCTTGGTTCGCAGTACGTCCCTCGTAAAACGAGCGGTGGCCTCGGGATCGTTAACAAAATCTTTGCCGTTTGAAGTGGGCGGAATAATATTCAGGATATCGGCATGAGCCGCTGCGATTTTAAGTAAGCCTGAGCCTGAGCCACCTAACATAATGGGTGGATGGGGTTTCTGAACAGGCTTCGGGTTTGCGTAGGCTTTATTGATAGAAAAATACTTGCCACTAAAGGTGGGTTCTTCGTCACACCACATGGCTTTCAGTATTTGCACGGTTTCTTCCAGTTGCGCCAGACGCTCCGGAGTGGGGGGGAAGGGATAACCGTGCGCTTCGTATTCTTTGTCAAACCAGCCCGCACCGAGACCCATAATAAACCGGCCATTGCTGACTTGATCTAACGTTGAAGTGATTTTTGCTAAAAGAGCTGGATTGCGAAACGAAGCAGCGGCGACGGAGGGTGCCAGGCGAATGTTATCGGTTAGCGCGGCAATGGCGGTCAGACTGGTGAAACATTCTAATTGCGGTGTATCGTGAGTACCCAGGGGTGAAAAAAAGTGATCGTTGGTGGAGACCGAGTAAAAGCCATCTTGTTCTGCTTGCAAGGCGGCGGCTTTAGCGTCGGCAAAATTACCGGTGGGTAGAAATAGGCCAAATTTTATTTTATGCATTATTTTCTCCGGTGAGTGTTTATTTATATTTCCGGCCTGCGTTTTATTTTTCAGGTAAGTTCGTAAAGTCTGCTGGACGTTTTTCTTTGAAGGCCTGGATGGCTTCGCGATTCGCTGGCGCGCCAACCAGTTCGGCAAAGGCGGCTATTTCCCGTTTGCGAGCATCCTGGATACCGGCCATGCGGGGTGCAAGCACCAGTTGTTTAGTGCTTACCAGGGAGCTAATAGGCATAGTTGCGATTTGTTTCGCGAGGGTTTCGACCTCAGGCATTAAATTCTCGGCGCTGGTTTTTTTCCACGCCAGGCCCATCTCAACGCATTGATCCGCATCAAACCATTCGGCGGTGTAAAGCATATGGGCAGCGTTAGTCCAGCCGATCAGTTGTGGCAGCAGATAAGAGTTGGCTGCTTCCACGGTGACGCCAAGGGTGGCGAAAGGCGCGCGCAATCGAGCTTCTTCACTGATAAAAACAAAATCGCAGTGGGGCAGCATGGTCACGCCTATACCGATACCCATGCCGTTGACGGCGGCAATAACGGGTTTTGGGTAGCTGGCCAGAGTATCGAGAAAGTGGGGAAAGCCATGGGGCTGATCATCATTGTGTTGGGGCGGATCGGCCATTTCGGCTAGATCCTGACCAGCGGTAAATGCCCGTCCCTCACCGGTAATAATAATCACCGCGATATTATCATCCGTAGCGGCGTCAACGAGGGCATCTCCAGCACCGTCGTAAAGGTCATCATTAAATGCGTTGAGTGCTTCGGGTCGGTTGAGGATGATAGTGCGTACGCGGTCAGCGTCATTGACAATCACACAATCTGATTTTCTCATGGGTATTTACCTGGCGTTGGTGTCGGTATTAGTATTGGAGGTAAGGCTTATTTAATCGCGCTAACAATAAATTGCGGCAGCACCATCAAGAAGGTACCGGCGCTCACTGAGGCTTTAATTTCTTCCAGCAGCGCATCAGCCCGGTCGGGCTGCATACCACCGACTTTGGCGTATCCGATGAAGTTATTCAGTACCGGCAGCAGTCTGCCTTTAGTATCGGCGGAGGCCATGATTTTTACACGGACATCGCTAAACCCGGCTTTTTTCATCTCGCTATACAGCACTCTGCCAATGGTTGGAGTGTTGTAGGCGCATTGGGCAAAGCTCAGTAATTCCTGGAGTTTCTCCTGGCCCAGTGGTTCGATCGCAATCATGCCCCAGTCGCTGTCGATGAGTTGCGCTATGCCACCGGGTTTGATGACACGATAAAACTCGGCTATGACCGCAGAGTAATCGCTGACATATTCCAGAACATTCTTGCAGACCAGTCGATCGGCTGAGGCGTCTTCAAGAGGAATGTGATCATCGGCGATATGATAAATGGTGGCGTTATCTGCAAAGCCCGCTTTATCCAGGGCCTCACGGGCCTGAGTAACAAAGGTTTCGTTTAAGTCAACACCGTGAACATGGCCCTTTGCGCCAACGCGTCTGGCTAGCTCAAGGGCAAGACCACCTGGCCCGCAACCGTAGTCGACAATAGTGTGGCCCTCACCGATTTCAGCGGCGGTCAACAGCGGCTCCATGGAAGGGTGCCATTGAAACAGTTGTTGATAGGCGGCGAGGCGCTGCTCGTCAACATCAATCCAGTGATCCCGGTAATAACTGT
>CALLDA010000120.1 GCA_937998635.1 uncultured Pseudomonadales bacterium | reverse complement strand
CAGGGTAAAGCACGCTATTGATAAGCCCGAGGTAAACCCAGTTTTATTTAGCGGGTGGTGGGCCGAATATAAAATCGTCTTCCTCAATGGTGACCCACTTTTTATTGGCCTTACCCATACGTCTGGCTATGGTCAGGTAGACCACTTTGTCGTCTTCATCGCAGGCAGCACGAAATTCGTCGCGGGGTATTGTCAGGGTTTCACCATCTGCCATGTTTTTTACACGGGCATCTAAATCAGCAGTTGCCATTTTCCTTCTCCCATTGTCGTCATATTTTTAGGGTTTAGATTATCTGTATCGCTTTAGCAGAGTCCTTAAAAACTAGCCGAGGCTATGAGAAGTGTCAAGCTCGGCCTTATAAAAATCAGCCTCCCCTGTGCTATATCAATCCCACTTACCGCCTATCTGTTACACCTATCTGCTAAACGGAGCTGTTAACTAAGGGCCACTAATTAAAGTCTATTAATGATTAGGCACCCTTACCCAGAGGTTTGAAAATCAGGATTAGCTTTGGCAATAAAGTTAATGAACCCAACAGGGCCGCGAGCATGGCCAGAGCGGTCAGCAAACCAAAATATACCGAGGGCATAAAGTTGGAAAACGCCAGAATCGAAAAGCCGATGATAATCGTGATAGCGGTATAAAATAGCGCCAGACCAATACTCGCATGAGCCCGGTGCATTGCCGCGATGTAGTTTTGATCAAGCGCAAACTCCCGTTTAAAGCGAGTCAGATAATGAATAGCGTGGTCGACGCCAATACCCACCGTAATGGCAGCGATAGTGATCGTCATCATATCCAGCGGTATGCCGATCAGGCCCATGCTGCCCAGTACGATTCCGGCGGCAAGCATATTGGGTAAAATGGCGATAAGCGAAATACTAAAGGAGCGAAACAGCACGATGAACATGATCATAATGCCCAGAAATACCGCACCCAGGGTGACAATTTGCGAGTGAAACAAACTTTGGAGCATGTTGTTATAAAGTACCTGCAAGCCGGATAAACGGAATTTGTCGGGTTGCATACCCATCTCGTCGATCAGATAACCCTCAATTTCAGCCAGCAATTCATTGCGATTCAAACTGCCATCGCCTTCCACTGTACGCATGGTGATGCGCGCTTGATTAGCGCTATCGTTCAAATAAGGCGAAACCAAAAATTCTTCAAGCGCCGGTGACAAGCTGCGCCGCATAAACGCGAGCTCAAAATCGTTCAACCGCCGACCGGTAAGATCATTGGCCACGTGAAAGGCAGTAACAAGTGAATCAACCCGGCCGATTTCTGGAAGCTCATCCAGGTAAGCATGAATCTTCTCCAGATCTTCCAGGCCAGTTCTACTGAACCAATAACTATTCTCCTGCTTGTTAGGGTCTTCTTCTGCAAATGGATCATCTTCGGCGAAGGGATCGTCATCAGCAAAGGGGTCACCTTCTGCGAAAGGATCATCTCCACCATAAACGTCTTGCTCAGCAAAAGGTTCCTCGGATTGCTCGTTGCCCTGACCCAGCACCATGGGAATATCAGCATAGGCAGGCGCTTCGAGAATAATATCTAACGGCGTAGTACCACCCAGTTTGGCATCGATGACAGACAGACCCTGGTAGATTTCAGTTTGGGGTTTGAAATAGTCAATAAAACGGTTTTCAACTTTCAACTGGGTAACACCGTAGCTTGCTACGCAAGCCAGGACCAGGGCAAACAGCAAAATCAGATTGCCGTGGCGCTCGGTAAATCGTGAAAAAATCGCGGTGAGTCGCGCGGAGTTATCGGCCTTGCTGGTGCTCTTTCCCTTGCCCCAGATCATCATGCCTGCCGGAATCACGATAAATGCCAGTATCAGAGCAAGTGACAAACCCATGGTCATCATCCAGCCAAAATCGATCACCGGGCGAATATTACTCACTACTAACGACACAAAGGCAACGGCGGTGGTCAGCACGGTGTATAGACAAGGCCGGGCCATGGAGACCACGGTGTTGCGCACCAACTCGCGCTGATCAATGGGGTTATCAACTCGGAGCAATTCGCGATAGCGCACCACTAAATGTATGGTTAGTGCTAGCGTTGTGATCAACAGCAGCGCCACAAAGTTGGACGAGATCACCGTCAACCGCCAGTCAATCCAGCTCAGCCAGCCCAGCATCATCACCAGCGTCAAAGCGCACACCGTCAGGGGTAATACTACCCAACGCAATTGACGAAAAATAATCACCAGTGTGGCGATAATAAACAGCGCAATACCGACACCAAAGAGCTGTAGGTCGCTGCGGATAAAATCGATCATATCGGCGGTAATCATGCTTGGCCCACCGAGGAATACCTCAGCATTATCACGGTACTTATCCATCAATTGGCGGACTTGAACAACCCGAGCTTTGCCGATCGCCGCACGTTCGGTACGGTAGTCAAGAAACTCTTTACTGACTCGCGCCAACTCGGTTTCTTCCTCCAGGCTGATGCCATCGGTATCGCGCCTGAGGCGCAATTCATCGCGATGTCGGACCAGCTCGGTGTAGCGCGTGTCAGGAGCGATGGATGCCAACACCGCGGTGGTCTGGCCGTCGGGGCTGAGGATCAGTTTGCGATATACCGGGCTATTGAGAAATTCCTGTTTTGCGGCCGCCCGGTCAACGCCGGGGGTTAGCAGCGTGCGCTGTTCTTCCTGTAGTTGCTCCACCGACACTTTCGGGCTATACAAAAGCGGCACGGTAACCATGGAGTTGATACTGACCACACCGTTAACACTGGCCAGATCCTTCTGTAAAGCGTCTAAATTGGCAATCGCCTGGTCGGAAAATAAATCCATGTTTTTGGGGGTATACATCACCACCAAAAAATCACCGCTACCATAGCGTTGATTTATTTCACGGAAATAATCTAGATCGCTATCGTGCTCCAGGGTCAGGGAATCCGCAGAGGCATCGAGTTTAAAATTAGGCAGGCCCAAAGCGAGCAGCACAGTCAGCAACAACACCAGACAGATCGCCAGCCGGGGACGGTCAAGGACGGTCCGATCAAAAATACCGAGCAAATAATCGGTCATGTGCATTCCTTATGTTGATATTGTGTTTTGTCTAGCTACTCATGACTCAAAGACCATGCTCAGCGGTAATAACTTACTTATATTTTCTTAATTATGATTGCTGCTCGACGATTTGTTGCAGCACCGTCTCGAGAGGCTGTCTCAAAAGGTGGTCATTATGCCAAAGGGAAGTGTCTATTTCCTAGCTACTCACTTTGCGGTGATAAATTTAGTGGGCTATGGGCTTAACGCTAGGGAACCTCTGATTAATTCTGGACGCAGTAGAGAGCCTGCCCCGTGAAACGCTTTGGGCATTGTGATTGAAAATATTTAGCTTCGAGGCAAAAACCGCACGTAATGCCCAAAGCACTACGTGGGGCAGGCTCTAGCCAGCTATTGCGAAGGTTTGTAACGAAGAAGCTGGATATTTTAGGCGCAAGATACGAGTTCATGAATTGATCAGAGGTTCCCTAGTTATCGATATGACCCAGATCACGGCCCGGCACCACCGCATCGCGAACTCGCTGCTTGAGGGTTTTAATATCTGGGAAACCCCCATCTCGCTTACGCTCCCAAATCGATAGTTGCTCCAGGCGAATTTCAAACCTGCCACTCTCGCTGGCCGGCAAGAGCGCAACTTCCCCCAGATCATCACCAAAAGTATGGAGCAACTCCTGGGCCATCCAGGCCGAGCGGGGCAGCCAATGGCAGGCCGGGCAATAATGTATTTCAAGCCGTGGCTTAGCTGTCATCGACGGCTGTGCTCCGGAATCCTCACTCATAAAAACCTCTCTGCCTTTATCCACCTGAATCAGTGTAAGCGTTAATATAGCGCTTTAAGACTATAAGATGGACTAATGGCTATCCACCGATCCACTCGAAGCTCTTAAATATAATCATGCGACATCATCAGGAATAGGCAACATGAGCCAACTCAAAGGCGTGATACTCGATGCCGACTCTTTGCATCCAGCAGACCTGGATCTCAGCTCAATATTGAACATCGCCAATATTAGCTGGCAAGTTTATTCTGCATCGATGCCCGAAACCGTGCTCGAACGGATTAGTCAGGCCGACATTGTACTCACCAATAAAGCCCTCGTAGGAGAGCCTGAAATCGACGCCGCAGCACATCTGAAATATATTGGTATATTGGCCACCGGCACCAATGCCGTCGATCTGGATGCTGCCCAAAGACGCAATATCGCCACCACCAACATCACCAACTACGGCACACCCTCGGTGGCACAGCACACCTTCGCACTTATTTTGGCCTTGACCACAGAACTGAATAATTATGCTCAAGCAAGTCTCGACGGTCGCTGGTCCGACAGTGACTATTTTTGTTTGCTGGATTTTCCGGTGCGGGAATTAAGCGGCCTGACACTGGGTATTATTGGCTACGGCGTCCTCGGTCAGGCCGTGGCGG
>CALLDA010000119.1 GCA_937998635.1 uncultured Pseudomonadales bacterium | reverse complement strand
GGAACTTCATACTTATTGGCTTGCCGCCATACGGTCTCGGTCTGAGGCTGGACACCAGAAGATCCACACAAAACCACTACCGCACCATCGAGCACACGCAGAGAGCGCTCCACTTCGATGGTAAAATCTACGTGCCCCGGGGTATCAATAATGTTGATCCGGTGCTCGTCAAACTGACCTTGCATGCCACCCCAGAAGCAAGTGGTAGCTGCCGAGGTAATGGTAATACCTCGCTCCTGCTCCTGCTCCATCCAGTCCATGGTTGCGGCACCGTCGTGGACTTCACCAATTTTATGGGACAGTCCGGTATAGAACAGAACCCGCTCGGTAGTCGTTGTTTTTCCCGCATCAACGTGCGCAACGATCCCTATATTTCGGTAACGACTGAGAGATGTTTTACGTGCCACTATCTTTTCCTCAAATATATTGGTCTATAGCCTTATAAACCGTCCGAATAAACCGCCTTAATAGATAGTCTGCATCTAAAAGGCTTGACCAAACTGCATTCCTAAAAATACGAAAGGCAGCCATCAAAATGGCCGCCTTTCATGCTCTTTTTCACCAGCCTAGAGTCCGTATAAGACCCTGGCTATCCAGTATGCGCTGCCTGATCGCGAAAGAGTCTACCGTGAAACACTCGACACTGGCATGAAGCGATAACACATCAAACCACACAGCCACTGCGCGGTTTAGAACCGATAATGCGAGAACGCCTTGTTGGCTTCAGCCATGCGATGTACATCTTCGCGCTTCTTAACCGCACCGCCTTTACTTTGCGAGGCATCGACAATCTCACCAGCCAGGCGTTGAGCCATGGATTTTTCGCTACGTCCCCGCGCATGGTCAACCAACCAGCGCATAGCCAGCGCACCGCGCCGCGAAGCACGAACTTCGACAGGCACCTGATAAGTCGCACCACCAACACGACGAGACTTAACCTCGACCATCGGCGCAATGTTTTCGAGGGCTTCTTCAAAGGCAACCAGAGGATCGGAATTCAATCGCTCTTGCACAATATCAAGGGCACCATAAACGATACGCTCGGCGACGGATTTTTTACCGCTGACCATGACGTGGTTCATAAATTTAGCTAACGTGCCGTTGTTGAATTTTGGGTCGGGCAGAATCTCTCGCTTGGCAACTACGCGTCTTCTTGGCATATCTCTCTCTTTTTCAGGTTATTCCGGCAACTGGCATAAGTGCCCGACCGGCCTTACTGAGCAACGAGAACACCCTCGTCAACTCAACTAAATATTTTTCTTAAACTTACCTACCTTACTTACCCGCTTACCTATTTGTCAGATTAGATTTCATAAACAGGCTTGCTTCTGCAGCGACTAACTTAACTCTTAGGGCGCTTGGTGCCATATTTAGAGCGTCGCTGCATCCGGCCATCAACGCCAGAGGTATCCAGACTGCCCCTGACTGTGTGATAGCGCACACCAGGCAAATCTTTAACCCGACCGCCACGGATCAAAACCACGCTATGTTCCTGAAGGTTGTGCCCTTCACCGCCTATGTAGGAAGTCACTTCATAGCCGCTGGTCAAGCGCACACGACAAACTTTCCGCATCGCTGAGTTAGGCTTTTTGGGGGTGGTTGTATAGACACGCGTACAAACACCTCGGCGCTGTGGACAGCTTTGCAAGGCTGGCACATCGCTTTTAACAATTCGACGTTTTCGCGGCTTACGAACCAGTTGGTTAATCGTCGCCATTTACAATACTCCGGATGACAAAAATACCTTCGTAAAGAAGGCTTGAAAAAATCCTGAATTTACTCTAAACCTGAGCTCTAACCCTGACTCAAGCTTAACCTTACACATTAAGGCGGGGATCACAGCACCAGGGGGCCTGAATCAGGGAGGCGGAATTCTAATGACCACGCCTATCTGAGTCAAGGAAAATCACCCCCTGCAGTTGCCTGTCTTACACTTCTCCGCCAGCACTGAGCGCTTCACTTAATGCGGCTTCGACGTCACTAGCCGAAGCGCCTTGCTCGCTGAGACTGGCTTCTTTAGTTTTCTGTCGCTGGTTATGGTAGGCGAGACCTGTACCAGCGGGTATCAAACGCCCAACAATGACATTTTCCTTCAGACCTCGCAGGGGATCCATTTTTCCCGTCACGGCAGCTTCAGTCAGCACCCGGGTGGTTTCCTGGAATGACGCAGCTGAAATAAAGCTTTCGGTGGCTAATGAGGCCTTGGTAATACCCAGCAACTGTCGCTGGAAGCCCGCTGGAATTCTGTCGCCAGCTTCCAGCGCCTCATTTTCTTCTAGCAAACGGCCATAGGCCACTTGCTCACCCTTGACGTAGGACGAGTCACCCATGCTGGTCACTTCAACCTTGCGCAACATCTGTCGAACAATCACTTCAATGTGCTTATCGTTAATTTTCACACCCTGGAGGCGATACACTTCCTGGATTTCATTAACAATGTAGTTTGCCAGCGCCTCGACACCTTTAAGGCGCAGGATGTCATGAGAGCTGGGCGGGCCTTCAGAAATGATATCGCCCTTCTCGACGTATTCACCTTCGTAAACACCCATATGACGCCACTTGGGAATCAGGGCTTCGTAATGCTCATCGCTATCATTGGGCGTAATAACCAGTCGACGCTTGCCTTTGGTTTCCTTACCAAAACTGATGGTGCCGCTAACCTCAGCTAGAATGGCTGGGTCTTTTGGCTTACGGGCTTCAAATAAATCGGCAACCCGTGGTAGACCACCGGTGATATCCCGAGTCTTGGAACTCTCCTGAGGAATCCTGGCAATAATATCGCCCGCTTCCACCTGATTAGCATCATTAATGGTAATGATTGCGCCCGCTGGTAATATGTAATGCGCCGGAACTCTGGAGTTCGGAAAGTAAAGCTCCTCCCCATCGGGGCCAAGCAAGGTGACCATCGGCTTCATATCTTTACCAGCAGCCGGTCTTTCATTGGGATCAATCACCGCCGTGCTGGTCAAACCGGTCATTTCATCGGTTTGAGCAATAACACTGAGGCCCTCTTCCATACCGGACAACACCACTTTACCACCCACTTCAGTCACTACCGGGTGGGTGTGGGGATCCCAGTTGGCGACGATATCACCAGACGCGACCGCTGCACCATCCTGAACCTTGATGACAGCACCAAAGGGCACCTTGTAACGCTCGCGCTCGCGACCGTTTTCATCCGCCACCGCCAGCTCTGTAGATCGCGACAGGGCAACCAGCTCACCACTTTTACGCTCTACCACCTTGGCGTTAACCAGCCTCACTGAACCGGCTGATTTGACCTGAATATTGTCAACCGCAGAGGCTCTCGAAGCAGCACCACCAATATGGAAAGTACGCATGGTCAGCTGCGTACCCGGTTCACCAATGGATTGCGCGGCAATAACACCAATCGCCTCGCCGATGTTGATCATATGACCCCGCGCCAAATCCCGACCATAGCATTTCGAACACAGACCATAACGGGTTTCACAGGTAATCGGGGAGCGTACCAGCATCTCGTCAATGCCCATGGCTTCGATATCATCACCCGACTGCTCGTCAATCATGGTACCGGCGGCAATGACCACATCCGTGGTGCCGGGACGGAAAACGTCGTTGAGGGTGACACGACCAAGGATTCGAGCACCCAGGGTTTCGATGATGTCGCCACCTTCAATAATCGGTGCCATCAACAGGCCTTCGGTGGTGCCGCAATCTTGCTCGGTGACCACCAAATCCTGAGATACATCAACCAAACGCCGTGTCAGGTAACCTGAGTTAGCCGTTTTGAGTGCTGTATCTGCCAGTCCTTTCCGGGCTCCGTGCGTAGAAATAAAGTACTGCAGAACACTGAGGCCTTCCCGAAAGTTAGCGGTGATCGGCGTTTCAATAATGGAACCATCTGGCCGTGCCATAAGGCCACGCATACCGGCCAGCTGCCGGATCTGAGCGGGGGAGCCCCGCGCGCCTGAATCGGCCATCATAAAGACCGAATTAAAGGATTTCTGCTGCTCTTCCTCGCCGTCCCGGTTGATCACCGCTTCCGTGGACAGCACATCCATCATCGACTTCGCGACCTGGTCATTGGCTCGGGACCAGATATCGATGACCTTGTTGTATTTTTCACCCTGAGTCACCAAACCTGATGAGAACTGGGCCTCAATCTCGACCACTTCGGCTTCCGATTGATCAATAATTTCTGTCTTGGAATCGGGTATGACAAAATCATCAACACCGATAGATGCACCAGAGGTAGTAGAAAACTTAAATCCGGTATACATCAGTTGATCGGCAAAAATAACCGTCGCCTTGGTGCCCAGAGAGCGGTAACACTGGTTAATGACTTTGGAGATGGCCTTCTTGTTCATATCCTGGTTAATGAGCTCATAACCAAGCCCTTCGGGAACGATCTCCCACAACAGGCCTCGACCAACCGTGGTGTCCTTAAGGCTGATAGTTTCTACTCGCTCGCCATCTTCGGTGAAAGTGACCTCTTTGACACGCACTTTGATGCGCGCCAGGAGCTCGACATTGCCACTGTAATAAGCCCGGGAAAGCTCTTCCAGATCAGCAAACACCATGCCTTCCCCACGAGCATTGACACTCTCACGAGTCATGTAATAAAGGCCCAACACCACGTCCTGAGACGGCACGATGATGGGTTCACCACTGGCCGGGGATAGAATATTGTTGGTGGACATCATCAGGGCTCGTGATTCGAGCTGCGCCTCTATCGTCAAAGGCACGTGTACGGCCATCTGATCGCCGTCGAAATCCGCGTTATACGCCGCACAAACCAGCGGATGCAACTGGATGGCCTTACCTTCAATAAGGATCGGCTCAAAGGCCTGAATACCGGCTCTATGCAGAGTCGGGGCGCGATTCAGCAATACCGGATGCTCGCGAATCACGTCATCGAGAATATCCCATACCACCGCTTCTTCACGCTCGACCATTTTCTTGGCGGCTTTAATGGTCATGGCAAGACCACGGCCTTCAAGTTTCGAGAAGATAAACGGCTTGAACAATTCAAGGGCCATGCGCTTGGGGAGACCACATTGATGCAGGCGCAGGGTCGGGCCAACCACGATCACCGAACGACCGGAATAGTCAACACGCTTGCCCAGCAAATTCTGACGGAATCGCCCCTGCTTGCCTTTAATCATATCCGCCAGGGATTTCAGTGGGCGCTTATTAGAACCAGTAATGGCTCGGCCACGGCGACCGTTATCGAGCAGGGCATCGACGGACTCCTGCAACATACGTTTTTCATTACGGACAATGATGTCGGGCGCGTTCAGCTCCAACAGTCTCTTCAGGCGATTGTTGCGGTTGATGACTCGACGATAGAGGTCATTCAAATCAGAGGTAGCAAAGCGACCACCATCAAGCGGCACCAGAGGTCTTAAATCCGGCGGCAATATAGGTAGCGCTTCGAGAATCATCCATTCGGGTTTGTTATTGGAATTCAAAAATGCTTCCAATAATTTGAGCCGCTTGGAGAATTTTTTGATCTTGGTTTCTGAACGCGTATTGGGAATTTCTTCACGCAACTCAGCTACTGCTTGCTCGAGATCGATATCCTTCATCAAATTCTGGATCGCTTCAGCGCCCATTAAGGCGATGAATTCGTCGCCAAATTCTTCCAGAGCTTCAAAATATTCGTCATCTGTTAATAGCTGACCACGCTCCAGCGTGGTCAGGCCAGGATCGCAAACCACAAAGGACTCGAAATAAAGCACTCGCTCGATTTCACGCAGGGTCATATCCAGTATCAGGCCGATACGCGATGGCAGGGATTTCAAGAACCAGATATGCGCAACCGGGCTGGCCAGCTCAATATGGCCCATACGCTCCCGACGAACTTTAGCCAGGGTCACTTCAACACCACATTTTTCGCAGACAATGCCACGGTGCTTCATGCGCTTGTATTTACCGCACAGGCATTCGTAATCTTTTACCGGGCCAAAGATTTTGGCGCAAAACAGGCCATCACGCTCTGGCTTAAAAGTTCGGTAATTTATGGTTTCCGGCTTTTTTACTTCACCGAAGGACCACGACCGCACCATGTCGGGCGGTGCCAGACCAATACGAATACCTTCGAAATCACTTCTCTGATCCTGGGACTTCAGCAAATTCAATAAATCTTTCAAGGCCTTTCCTCCAATAGGTGTTCGTCTCGCCAGGCATTAGCCTGGCACTTGACTACGCACAGCGGCTCTTACTTATTCGTATTCCAGTTCCATATTAATGCCCAGCGAACGGATTTCCTTGACCAGTACGTTAAACGACTCTGGTATACCCGGATCCATTTGGTGATCGCCATCAACGATATTTTTATACATCTTGGTACGGCCCGGCACGTCATCAGATTTTACGGTCAACATTTCCTGGAGCGTATAAGCGGCACCGTAGGCTTCCAGAGCCCAGACCTCCATCTCTCCAAAACGCTGGCCACCAAACTGTGCTTTACCACCCAATGGCTGCTGAGTAACGAGGCTATATGAACCGGTTGACCGGGCATGCATTTTGTCATCCACCAGGTGGTTGAGTTTCAGCATATACATGTAGCCAACGGTAACAGGACGACTGAAGGCATCGCCAGTACGACCATCGTAGAGCGTCATCTGGCCACTTTCTGGTAAATCTGCGAGGCTCAGCAACTCTTTGATCTCGGCCTCTGTGGCACCATCAAAGACTGGTGTCGCCATCGGCACGCCACCACGCAGGTTCTCGGCCAGCTCCATCACTTCTGCACCGCTCAAGTCTTTGAGGTTAGCTTTGACATTGCTATCACCGCTGCGATATATGGCCTGCAAGAATTGACGCAGCTCAGACACTTTGCGCTCTTCTTTAAGCATAATATTAATCTTATCGCCAAGGCCCTTGGCCGCAAGGCCCAGGTGGGTTTCAAGGATCTGCCCAACGTTCATTCGCGACGGCACACCTAGGGGGTTAAGCACCACATCGACTGGTTGCCCATGTTCATCATAAGGCATATCTTCTACCGGCATAATCACCGAAATTACACCTTTGTTGCCATGGCGACCGGCCATTTTATCGCCTGGTTGAATACGACGTTTAACAGCGAGATAGACTTTGACGATTTTTTGGACACCGGGAGCAAGATCATCACCGCTTTGCAATTTGCCGCGTTTATCTTCAAAGCGCTCGTCGAGCAAAGCGCGACGCTCGATCAACTGAGCCTCGGCTCGGGTCAGCTGCTCATTACAGGCATCATCATCCATACGCACACTGAACCATGAAATAGCATCGAGCCCGTCAATCACTTCGTCGCTCAACACGTCGCCTTTTTTCAGGCCGGGAGCACTAATTACCGGCTTGCCAACCAGAGAACGTCGGAGCCGCTCGAAAGTGGCATTTTCCATGATGCGATATTCATCATTAACGTCTTTGCGGAACTGATCCAGTTCGGCCAACTCAATCTGTAGAGAACGCTCATCTTTTTCGAGACCTTCTCGGGTAAACACCTGGACATCAATCACCGTGCCTTTAGTGCTACCGGGAACCCTCAGTGATGTGTCTTTTACATCACTGGCTTTTTCCCCGAAGATTGCTCTCAACAGTTTTTCTTCCGGGGTAAGCTGAGTTTCACCCTTAGGCGTTACCTTGCCGACCAGGATGTCGCCAGCACCGACTTCAGCGCCGATATAAACAATACCTGACTCGTCGAGGCGGGCCAGGGCGGACTCGCCAACATTGGGAATATCAGCGGTAATCTCTTCGGCACCCAACTTGGTATCACGGGCAACGCAGGTCAGCTCCTGAATGTGTATGGTGGTGAAACGATCTTCTTCGACCACTCGCTCTGAGACCAAAATAGAATCTTCAAAGTTATAGCCATTCCAAGGCATAAAGGCAATGCGCATATTCTGACCCAGCGCTAATTCGCCGAGATCAACCGACGGCCCGTCAGCCATAATATCGCCGCGAGCAATCACATCACCAGATTTCACCAGAGCACGCTGATTAATACAGGTGTTCTGGTTAGACCGCGTGTACTTAATCAGGTTGTATATATCGACGCCAGCATCACCGGCCTCAACCTCATCATCGTTTACCCGAACCACGATACGTGCAGCATCTGCGCTTTCAATCACACCACCCCGACGAGCCACCACACAGACACCCGAATCACCAGCCAGCACCCGCTCGATGCCAGTACCAACCAGAGGCTTATCCGCTTTCAGTGTCGGCACTGCCTGACGCTGCATATTGGAACCCATCAAAGCGCGGTTAGCATCGTCGTGCTCGAGAAAGGGAATTAAGGATGACGCCACGGATACCACCTGGCGAGCAGAGACATCCATATACTGAACTTCTTCTGGGTGCTTCACAGTAAATTCACCACCGTGACGCACCGCTACTAACTCTTCAGTCAATTTACCGTTTTTACCCACCGCTGCTGACGCCTGGGCGATAATAAAGTCAGCCTCATTGATGGCAGAGAGGTATTCAATGTCATCGCTTACCCGGCCTTCTATAACTTTTCGATAGGGCGTTTCAAGAAAACCGTAATCGTTGGTGCGCGCATAGTTGGCCAGCGAGTTGATCAAACCAATATTTGGCCCTTCAGGGGTCTCGATAGGACAAACTCGACCGTAGTGGGTAGGGTGCACATCACGCACCTCAAATCCGGCACGCTCACGGGTCAAGCCACCCGGCCCTAAAGCCGACACCCGACGCTTGTGCGTCACCTCCGACAAGGGGTTATTCTGATCCATAAACTGAGACAGCTGACTGGAGCCAAAAAATTCTTTCATGGCAGCAGCCACTGGTTTGGCGTTGACCATATCCTGGGGCATCAAGCCTTCTGTTTCGGCAACGGCGAGGCGCTCTTTGACAGCGCGCTCCACGCGTACCAATCCGATACGGAATTGATTCTCTGCCATCTCACCGACCGAACGCACTCGGCGATTACCGAGGTGATCGATATCATCGACCACTCCCTGGCCATTACGAATCGCGATCAGTACCTTGAATACATCAACGATGTCTTCTCGGGATAATATCCTCTCACCCTCGACCTCTTCACGGCCCAGACGGCGATTGAACTTCATCCGGCCTACGGCAGACAGGTCGTAGCGATCACGACTGAAAAACAGGTTTTTAAACAAATTCTCGGCCGAGTCTTTCGTTGGCGGCTCACCCGGACGCATCATCCGATATATTTCCACCAGCGCTTCGAGCTCAGTTCTGGTGCCATCGATCCGCAAGGTATCGGCAATGAAGGGTCCACAATCCAGATCGTTGGTATAAATTGTCTGGATTTCCGTGAGTTTTAACTCGCGGATTTTTTCGACGACCTCTTCGGTCAACAAGGAGTTACATTCAAATAATACCTCACCGCTCTCTACGTCGATGATGTCCTGGGCGATAGCCTTGTCGTAGAGATATTGATCGGGCACGACCAATGAGGTCACCTGGTCTTTTTCCAGCTGACGAATATGCCGCTGGGTGATACGGCGGCCAGCCTCGACCAACACCTTGCCGCCTTTTCTAATAATATCGAAGCCGGCCATTTCACCACGCAACCGTGAGGGCTCAAGCTCTAAAACAAATTGTCCGTCCTTATCGATTTTAAAAGTAGAGGTATCAAAAAACATGCCGAGGATTTCCTCGGAGCTATAACCCATAGCCCGCAATAAAATTGTCGCGGGCAATTTGCGGCGCCGATCAATACGTACGTAGACCAAATCTTTAGGATCAAATTCAAAGTCCAGCCATGAACCACGGTAAGGAATGACCCTAGCCGAATACAGGAGTTTACCCGAGGAATGGGTTTTACCTTTATCGTGACTAAAGAAGACACCGGGCGAACGGTGCAACTGGGAGACAATTACGCGCTCTGTGCCGTTGATAACAAAGGTGCCGTAATCTGTCATCAGGGGGATTTCCCCCATATAAACTTCCTGTTCCTTGATATCTTTAATTGGCTTGCTGGCTAAATCTTTGTCGATTAGCACCAGGCGCACACGAACCCGCAGGGGCGCAGCGTAAGTGATACCGCGCAACTTACACTCTTCGACATCGAAGATGGGCTTATCTAATTTGTAATCGACATACTCCAGGCGCGCGTTACCAGAATAACTCTCAATCGGAAACACTGAACCAAAGGCCGCATGCAAACCCGTGTTGCCACGGTCTGCAAGGGTAATACCGGGCTGGGTAAATTTTCGGTAAGAATCGAGCTGTATCGCTAACAGGTAGGGTTGATCCATCACTTGCGGCAACTTGCCAAAATCCTTGCGAATCCTTTTCTTTTCAGTATATGAATAAGTCATCTATATTCCCCAGCACGTTTAGCGTTTTCGGATATACCAGCTTCATCGTTTTATAGCGATGAAAATCACTGCTTTGACTAACAAGCCCGCTTCAGAAAGCGGAAAAAGGCCGGCGGGATATACCCGCCAGCCTCACGCCCCGTTACCGGGCGCAGTCTGACTTACGCGATGCAAACTTATTTCAGTTCGACGGCAGCGCCAGCTTCTTCAAGTTGTGCTTTTGCAGCCTCAGCATCTTCTTTCGAAGCAGCTTCTTTGACTGTAGAAGGAGCACCATCGACCATTCCCTTCGCTTCTTTCAAACCAAGGCCGGTAATAGCTCGAACCGCTTTAATAACATTAACTTTCTTGTCACCAACAGCAGACAATACCACATCAAATTCGGTTTGCTCTTCGGCAGCAGCGGCTTCACCGCCAGCTGGAGCCGCAGCAACCGCAACAGCAGCGGCAGCAGAAACACCGAATTTTTCTTCCATTGCAGAAACCAGTTCCACAACGTCCATTACGCTCATTTCAGCAATTGCATCTAAAATTTCATCTTTTGACAGAGCCATGCTCAATCTCCTAATTTCCTTTAATTTAACGCCGAGTCACTGGCGTTAGTTATTTAGTATCAATAATCCAATACATCGGGGCCGACTATGCGGCTTCGTCCTGCTTTTGATCACGAACCGCCGCTACTATACGAGTCACTTTGGTTGGCACTTCATTTAAAGTACGAACCAGCTTGGTAATCGGCGCAATCATCACGCTGACTAACTGGCCGAGCGCCTGGTCTCGGGTTGGCAGGGTAGCAAGCACATCGAGCTGCTCCTTAGCCAACATTTGACCGCTAACAGCCAGGCCTTTAACTTCAAAGTTTTCATTGTCTTTAGCGAAATCTTTGAATAGCCGCGCTGCTGCGCCTGGGTCTTCCATAGAAAAACCAAACAGGGAAGGGCCCATCAATAAGCTTTCAACGCACTCAAATTCAGTGCCCTGAAATGCTCGTTTAGCCAGAGAGTTTTTGACAATACGCAGATTAACGTTAGCTTCCCGAGCCTGCTTACGCAGTTCGGTAATATCTCCAACGTTGACACCACGAGCATCACCAATCACCAGCGACAAAGCATTACTAGCGGTCTCATTGACTTCAGCAACGATCGCTTTCTTGTCTTCGAGATTTAATGCCACACGAATATCTCCTGGGTTTTATCAAAGCCTTGCGACTTCGGTTTTATTCCGACTATTGACACGAATATTTGGAAACACCCAAACACCTTACCAATAATATCGGACCACTTATTGGTGATCGAACCCAGCTTAAAACTGAATCGGGTCACACCGTTTGCGCTGGCGGCACAAGCTCAAATCGATACCGATTTGTTTGAGGCCATTAAACCCCGACTCATTCTTGATAAATAAAGTCATGCGGGGAACCTGCGGTCTTTAACAGTCACCACGGAAAGTCCTTATGGGCACAATGCCGTGATAGCCCTAAAGTCTGCGGAAGCGCTTACGCTCCCAGCGAAGATTGATCGATCAATAAACCCGGCCCCATCGTCGACGACAGGGTGATTTTCTTCAGGTAAATACCCTTTGCCGAAGCCGGTTTTGCCTTCGATAAATCCACAATCAATGCTTCTAAATTTTCTTTAATGGCGCTGGCTTCAAAACTAAGAGAACCAATGCCACCGTGTACGATACCGCTCTTATCGGCCCGAAACCTAACCTGCCCGGCCTTAGCGTTTTTTACTGCAGCCGCCACATCAGGGGTAACAGTACCGGTTTTAGGGTTAGGCATTAACCCACGGGGGCCGAGTATCTGGCCCAGCTGACCCACCACACGCATCGCGTCGGGGCTGGCTATGACTACATCGAAGTTCATTTCGCCGGCTTTGATCTGCTCAGCGAGATCCTCCATACCAACTAGATCAGCTCCCGCCTCACGCGCCCCGTCAGCGCTGTCGCCCTGGGTGAAAACCGCCACCCGGACATCTTTCCCAGTGCCGTTAGGCAGTGTTGTGGCACCGCGTACTACCTGATCAGATTTCTTGGGATCAATACCTAGATTCACTGACACATCGACCATCTGGTTAAACTTAGTTGCGGGTAATGACTTCAACAAGTCCACCGCCTCAGTGACACTGTAGGCCCTACCCGGTTCGATGGCTTCATTAATTGCTTTTTGTCGCTTACTTAAACCGGCCATTATAAGCCCTCCACTTCAAGACCAGCACTTCTCGCGCTACCAGCAATGGTCCGCACCGCTGCATCCATATCGGCTGCGGTCAGGTCTGGCATTTTTTGGGTGGCAATATCTTCTAGCTGAGCACGAGTCACCTTACCCACTTTCTCAGTATTAGGTCGACCACTGCCCTTTTTGACACCGGCTGCCTTGCGGAGTAACACCGATGCAGGGGGCGTCTTCATAATGAAGGTGAAACTACGGTCATTGTAGACCGTAATCACGACAGGAATGGGCAAACCGGGCTCTGTGCCCTGAGTTTGAGCGTTGAACGCCTTACAGAATTCCATAATATTGACGCCATGCTGACCCAAAGCCGGACCAACTGGAGGACTGGGGTTTGCCTGCCCGGCAGGTACCTGCAGTTTAATGTACGCTTCTACTTTTTTTGCCATGTTGTGCTACCTCTCTATGGGTTAAGCGCCTCTGGATGTGCAAAATCCTTCTCCGGCTCCCCTGCCCGCCTGTAAGTATTACTTCGGGCCCTGCTTAAAACAGTTTTAATCAGGCTTTTTCGACCTGAATAAAATCCAGCTCCACCGGTGTCGAGCGACCGAAAATAGTCACTGCCACCTTTAATTTG
>CALLDA010000118.1 GCA_937998635.1 uncultured Pseudomonadales bacterium | reverse complement strand
CAGGAAAACCCTTTTTCGCAGCAATTTCTTCTGCATACAAATCAGCGCTGTTACCACCCACTGAGCCGGTTAACTGCAAACCCTCTGTTATAGTCGTTGTGGGGTTGGGTGTAACCAAATTAAAGTCGTAGGTTCCGTCGGCGTTCACCTGCAAGGTGAAAAAGACAGCTCCATCTTCGAGCAATGCAGTATAAAGCTCACCGATGTAATTACCCGAACCATCAAAAAGATCTTCGGTGCTCGATGAATCAACCAAATCGACTGTATTTAACAGGGAAACATTTATACCCTCGTCGCTATCTACGTTTGACCCATCATCGATGGCATTAAAGCCGTCAGCGCCGATATCGACATTCCATTCACCGCTGTATACACCTGCCGTATTAGGCACTGACATATTCTGTATTGAGTTTATTACCGGGGCGTCGTCCACAATGCTGATCGTGACCGTGTTGATCACACTGTTGCCGTTCGCATCCACTGCGGTGTAACTAAAGCTGTCTGTCTCCTCACCGGCCAAATCATCGGTATTGTCGGTCAGGGTGTAATTAAACGTACCATCGGCCGCCACACTCCAGGTGCCGTAAGTGGCAGTGCCACTGTCCGCTACCGCCGTCCAGCCTGCCTGGACGCTCAGTGCACCATTGAGGATTAATTCACCATCACCGGCTTCTGCGGTACCGTCTGCAGGTACATCCGCACTCGCCGCCAGACCTGATTCGTAGACCGTACCGGTCGTATCCGTCGGCTCACCTGTCACGTCCGACAGGTTAATCGTCAGCGTCGTTGACTCCAGGTCACCATCGCCATCCTTAACGGTGTAAACAAAAATATCTTCCGCTGGCATCTCAATCGCATTGGCCGTCGCGACATAGGTATAACTACCATCTGCGTTCAGCGTCAGCTTGCCATAGGTGCCATTAATCTCTACACCGACATTAGCGTTCTCAGTATCCGTCGTGTCATCACTGCCACTGACTACACCGACAACGGCTCCACCGGCGTCGTAACCATCGGCACCCGAGGCGTCATTACTTAACACACCATCAACAGCCAGTACGTCAAGCGTCGCGCCTTCCACCACATCACCACTGTCTGAAACCAGTACCGGGGCAGTATCACCAATATTGAAGGTCACAGTGGTCGTAGCTGTATCACCAGTACTATCTTGCACGGTATAGCTAAAAACCTCATGATCAGCGATATCATCACTGTGGTCGATGCTAACAGGTGGCGTATAAGTGTAGGAACCATCGGCATTGAGAATTAACGTACCGCCCAGAGAACCTACGATTGGAACACCAACATTAGCAGCATCACCATTAACGGCGACCACCGGCGGCGAACCCCGACCATCGGCACCAAATATGTCATTGCTTAGAACTGTTCCTTCATGGGCCTCACCGGACTCTATCAGAGCACCACTTTCCGGAACCACATCAAAAATCGGATTAGGAATGCTGTTATCCACCGCCTCGATAATAATTTCGGTATCAGCCGTTGGGTCCACTCGCGGACGTGGGGGTAAGTCTGGATCAAAACCGGTCTCTGGGTTTACCTCATCAATAGATCGAGTGAACAATGCACCCTGACCGCTTTCATCATCGGCACCACCGCCGTCGCCATCTTCACCAGCAGCGGTTTTGCCAAGCTTCTCGGAAATATCTTCACCAGCCTCTAGCGCTGCAAGCAGCTCTTCAAACAAGCCCTCGCTAATTTCCTGTTCGGGCAAAGCAGCCAGTGCTTCAGTACTGGCCCTCACAGCTTCCCCGGAAGACAGCTGATGCACGCTGCCATCAGCAAGTGTTAGCAGCGCAACGCCCGAACCGGACGCTTCGACAACCTCGCCTTCATAAATCGCATCGCCTATTTGTAATTCTCGAATAGAACCGTCGGAAGAAACCGCAACGATCGTACCGGATCCCATTTTTAGAACCGCTACGACACCAGCATCTTCACCAGCTTGTATTTGACTTCCTTGCTTAAGTTCATCGTTCATTGGTAACTCCTCCGTTAATCGAGATATCGCATGCCATACCAGTTTAGCGATACGGCCTTACTTGAATACTTAGATTGAGAGCTTTGCCCCAACCATGTACATCAAATCACCCATACCGTGAAATACGCGGTATTCATTGAAGATGACATCGTATCGGGCAGCAATCAGGGACTGTTGTGCGCCGATAGATTCAGTCTCGGTATTCAATAAATCGAGCAAGGTTCGTCGACCAAGATCAAATTGATCCAAATAAGCTTCTTTAGTCGCTTGCGAGTCTTTGACATGAGACACCAGAGTCGGCATCTGGGCTTTTAGGGTTTCATGTGCAACCCACGACAAGCGCAGCTCTTGCTCTATTTGACGCTTCGCGTTGTTGCGTATTTCTTTGGCTTGCTCAACGAGGAATGCAAACTCCTGGCTACGCGCCTGATCCGCCCTGCCGCGATATAGGTTGTAACGCATACGAAGCATGACTTTGAGGTCATCGACCTGTTGTTCAATGCCGTCGATATTGTCATTCAGGTCACGTTCTACCTCGACGTGGAATTTAGGGTAAAACGCACTTTTGGTCTGTTCATATCGAAAGGTGGTCGCATCAACATCGGCATTTGCCACTTTCATTACAGGATGGTTTTCGTCAGCCCTGGCTATCGCTTCGTCAAGGTTAGCAGGCATATATTTACGATAAGATCCCGGTACATCCAGGTCGTTTTCGTTGGGCATGACACCCACCACGCGCTGATAGTTAGTAGTGGCATCACGCAAGTTCGCTGAAGAGGCTGCATGATTAGTTTTGGCTAGCGCTAAACGCCCCGCAATTTGATCGAGATCGGCTCGGCTACCGACGCCAGAGTCGAAACGCTTTTTCATTCGGCCATAGATTTCCTCATGAAAAGCCAGAGTGTCTTCTGCCAAACTCAGGATAGATTTTTGCTTCAAAACTTCTGTGAAAACACGGACGACTTCAAGCGTCACATCTTCACCAACTGACACAGCGCGCTGACGGGCACTCTCTTCACGCGCCTGCTGGTTGCGATGTTCGTTCTGGGTGTTAAAACCATCAAAAACCAGCTGCCTTATATTGAGCTGGGCTTCACGCCGCTCCAGTTCGTTGCGGGTTCGATCTGGGGCATTGGCAAAGGTAGCTCCGGTTGGATCCCGCTCCTGAAAACCAAAACCTGCTACCAAATCCACTGTGGGGTAATACCCAGCCAGCGCTTGCCTGACCTGACGCTCCCGTGCGTTGGCCTGGCGTAGTTCCGCCAGCACCAGTGGATTACTATCCAGGGTTTGGCTAATGACCTCTCGCACATCGACCGCTAATACCGAAGTGCCACCAAAAGTCAGGGGCAGTACTAACATCCCCATCAGAGTTTTAGCCGGCTTCACTATTTTTCTCTTTAACATTGTTTTCGTCCTTTTTAAGTGTTAGTTCATATTCGTCATTGCGACAGTCAAAAATTACGGCTCATATCCACACATGTTAAAATTCGAGCTCGAAGCTGAAGACTATAGCGATATATAAATAGACGTACTGACTCAAGTAATACTGCAGCGGCTTCGCCAATCATGTAACGTTCCCTGTGTAATGTGCTTTGTATCACAGATAAAACGAGAACCAGTCGCCATTTATCCGCGCTAGGCTACCATTTGACACCTTAAATTTAAACGTCGTCCCTTTATCCTCCCAGCCCTGCCGTTCATCGTTCTCGTAAAGCCAATTGCCTGGTTTTTAAGATCGGTTTGAGGATGTAATCCAGTATCGTCTTCTTGCCCGTCAAGATATCTACTTCGACCGTCATGCCTGGGATGATCGGAAGGGATTCATCTCCGAATCCCAGATCACTGCTACCGGTTTTTAGACGTATCTCGTAATAGCTGACACCTTCTTCATCGGTGAGAGTGTCCGGGCTGATCTGAATTACCTGAGCTGGCAAGCCACCATGTATCGAAAAGTCGTAAGCGGTGAATTTTACGGTCGCCTGCTGCCGAGGATGAATAAATGCAATATCTGAGGGTAGCACCTTGGCATCCACTAACAGCGAGTCATCCATGGGCACAATTTCTACCAGGTCCATACCCGGCTGGATAACACCGCCGATAGTTTTGACTTTGATTTGCTTGACGGTTCCACGCACTGGCGATCGAACGGTTGTTCTGGCCACCCGGTCGCTATAGGTTTCATTACCTTCCTGCAAGCGTGCCAGTTCGGCATTCACTTCGTTCAACTCTCGACGCGCCTCATTGGCAAAATTCTGCGCATAGGTATCGCTGTTAGTTTTCGCCTCCTGAAATTCAGACTCTAACTGCGGAATCGCGTATCTCGCTCGACCCAGCTCACCTTTTAAGTCATTCACCTGACGCTCAAGGCGCAACAATTCGACATGAGAAACTGCACCGTCCTTTACCAGTGGTCGAGTGAAACTCAATTCCTTCTGCAATAGCTCATAGCTACTGGCTAAACTATTTTTATGGAGTCGAATAGACGACAACTCCTGCTTTTTCTGCTCAACCTTCTGATTAAGAGCCCTTAAGTGGGATTCAAATTCCGATAAACTAGACTGATACAGTAGACGTTCATTTTTTGCTAAGGGATCGCTATCACTCTTGCCGAACTTGCTCCATTCCTCATCAAAGGTGCTGCCGCCCGCCTCGGCTCGCAGTCTTGCAACTTTTGCCTGAAATTGAGTGATTTGTAAGGCGCGTTCTCGCAAAGTGGAAGAGAAAATTGTGTCATCCATCAGCAACAAGGGTTGATCACGCTCGACAACTTCACCCTCTGCAACAAACAAATCTGCCAGTATCCCGCCTTCAAGATTCTGCACAATCTGCACATCACCTGAGGGCACAATTCGACCCTGACCACGAGTGAACTCATCAATTTCAGCAAAGTAAGCCCAGGTAATAGCGACCAGCACGAACACACAAATGACTCTCAGTAACAAGCGCTGTATGCCAGGAGCCTGCTGCAAAATGGCTTCTGACGAGTAGGACATGTATTTGAGATCAGTGGCTGGGGTAACGTCCAGATTTGATTTGATGAGCTGCTGAAAACGGCCTGGTCTGTTATCTTCGACTTCAACTTTTTTATCCACGGTCATTTTTTTGCACCTCTGACCTGGCCTTTTCGGAGTGCCTCAATGACTTGTTCTTTTGGTCCATCTGCCATGACTTTGCCGTCATCGAGAACAATCAAACGATCGACAACATCGAGCATGGTCATTTTGTGGGTGATCAATATCAGCGTGGTGTCTTTCGAAAACTCGCCCAGGCTGCTTTTTACTAAATTCTCACTGGCCTGATCCATCGAGGCAGTCGGTTCATCCAACAGCACAATCGAAGGCCTGGTCAGAAACATTCGAGCCAGACCCACCGCCTGCCGTTGCCCCCCGGACAGTGTTTCACCACGCTCACCCACCGGCAAAGCGTAGCCAAGAGGGTGATTGTTAACAAATTTATCAATACCCGCAGCCTTCGCAGCAGCGACAATTTCTGCGTCTTCAACCGCCACCTGACCGAGGGCAATATTCTCTCGAAGGGTACCGAAAAACAGTGTCACATCCTGAGACACATAACCTATATTGTTGCGCAGATCAGCCGGGTCGAGCTGTTTAATATCAAAACCATCGACAAGAACCGAACCTCGATCAGCTTCATACAAGGCCAGAATCAATTTCGACAAGGTCGATTTTCCTGAGCCAACCTTACCGATTATTCCCACCTTTTCACCAGGCTTGATGGCGAGCGAGAGGCCGCTCAAAGCCGGCCTGGGTTGATCGGGATAAGAGAACGTAACGTCTTTAAACGCTATATCCCCGTCCAACTTATGTCGGTGTAAAAAGCGCTCATCCTCACCTCTCTCTATCGGCAGAGTCATAATTTCATCGAGTGATTTAAGCGTGCCCTCAGCATGATCATAATTGGTCAGCAAGGACGCCACTTGCCCCAGCGGGGCTAGCGCTCGGCTATTGAGGATCACACAGGCGATCAATCCGCCCATAGTCAGTTCTAGGTCAGCGATGAGATAAACACCCCAGACAACAATAGCGACCATCGCCAACTGCTGTAAAAACTGCACACTCTGTAGGGCCGAGTTGGACAACAAACGTGATTGCAGGCTCCACTGTGAAACGTAACCCACCGCCTGCTCCCAGTTTCGCTGCACACTGCTTTCTGCACCAGCAGTTTTGATGGTTTCGATACCCACTAAACTTTCGACCAGGGTGGCGTTCTTTTTAGCCGCCCCTCGCATGACATTTTCTATGGCCGGGCGCAATCTAACCTGAGCCTGATAAGCCAACAATACTGATAACGGAATCACCACCAGGGGTACGGTCACCAACCAGCCTCCCAGATAAGCGATAAATCCGAGAAAGATAATAAGAAAAGGCAAGTCGATTAAGGTGAGTATAGTTGTTGAGGTGATAAAGCTTCGGATAGCATCAAATTCGTGGAGGCGGTTAGCAAAAGCACCGACAGATACCGGTCGGCTGCCCATTTTGAGATTAAGAACCCGTTCAAATAATCGGGCCGAAACGATAACGTCAGTGCGCTTTGCCGCCAGTTCAACCAGATAACTGCGCAGAGATTTCAGGCCCAGATCAAAGCAATAGACAATAGCGACACCAATGGCCAGGGCCCATAGAGTTTCGATGGCATTATTTGGTACCACCCGGTCGTAAACGTTCATGACAAATAATGGCTGAGCCAGTACAAATAAATTAATCAGTAGCGAAGCGATTAACACATCCCGATAAATATGCGCCGAGCTTTTGAGCACCCCCCAGAACCAGTGGTCCCCAGCGCTTTTATATATTTTAGGTGTCCGGGAATCGAATTGCTGGGTAGGTCGGAGATAGAACACCTGACCTTGATAATGGCTTGCTAATTCGCTGATATCGATCTGACGCAAACCGTGATTTGCGGGTGACATCAACATGGCATAACCGGCATCGACGTCGATATCAGTCATCACCGCGTAGGTATCATTGTCCAGACTAATAACCGCAGGCAGCACACTTGAGGGAATGGCCTGCAAGCTACGCTGTAGAGGCAATGCCGCAAGACCCGCCCGGTTAGCGGCTCGAACAAATAGATCTGGTGTCAGTTTGCCGTCTTCCAATGGCAAACCAGCGGAAATGGCAGACACCGAAGTCGTGCGGCCTTCGAGATGCGACACCAATAACAGACAATCCATCAGGCCAACGAAGTGCTCCGGGGAGCGCTTCGATGTGGCTCTCTCAGATCGAACAGTAGAATTTGCTTGTTCCGCCATGATGATATCTCTAATCTACCTAAAAAAATGCCCGCAAGTCATTGCAGGCATTATAGTTAACCATAACTTCCATGAGGAAGTCTGAAGCGATATTCTGTTAATAATTCGGTTCCTCGACTAGTATTTTGTTAACCAGTTCTCATTAGCCATAAATCCTCGCATTTATTTCTTTCGTGCTCTTGGCACATAACCAACCATAGCTTTGGTTTCTAGATATTCCTCAAGCCCCCATGAACCATGTTCCCGACCGTTGCCAGACATTTTGTAGCCACCAAAAGGCGCGCCCTGATCAAAACGAGCACCATTCAACTCTACGTTACCAGCGCGCAGTCGTCGCCCGATCTTTCTTGCGTGTTCGATATCACCTGCCTGGACATAACTCGACAAGCCATACGGGTTGTCATTGGCAATGGCCACCGCGTGATCATCAGTGTCATAAGGGATTAGGCACAGGACCGGCCCAAAGGCTTCCTCACGGGCGCTCAGCATGTCATTACTCACATTGGTAAATATGGTTGGAGCAATGAAATAACCAGTTTCACAGCCCGCTGGCTTTTCAGTGCCACCGCACAATAAGGTTGCTCCTTCGTTGATGCCTCGCTCAATAAAAGTCAGGACACGCTCATATTGCGCTTTATTGGCCAGCGGCCCCATGTAAGTGTCGTCCTCAAGAGGATCACCTACCTTGATACCCTCAACGGTCTTCAGGGCAATCTCTTCAATCTCTTTTAAATCATCACGGGGCACGAGCATGCGCATTGGGCCATTACAGGCCTGACCGGAATTAAACATACTCAAGCGAACCCCGCCCCTCACAGCCCGGGCATAATCGGCACCTTTGAGAATGATATTGGCTGACTTGCCACCCAATTCCTGACCCACCCTTTTGATCGTTGGGGCAGCGGCGATCGCCACAGCAGCTCCAGCACGGGTGGAACCGGTGATCGACACCACATCGACCTCAGGATGTCGGGCCAAAGCTTCGCCAACTACGGGCCCCTGACCAACCACCAGATTAAAGACGCCTGCCGGAACACCAGCTTCGTCAAATATTTCTGCGAGGATAAATGCATCCAGTGGCGCTAATTCACTGGGCTTCAAGACCATTGTACAGCCAGCCGCCATGGCCGAGGCCACCTTGCCACCAATTTGGTTCAGCGGCACATTCCACGGTGTAATCAAACCGCATACGCCCGCAGCTTCCTTGATGACTCGGGTACTGCCGTGTTCGGTTTCGAATTCATAGTCGCGACATAATTGCGCCGCTTCCTTGAAGGTAAACAGCGGGTTGGCGATTTGCACGGACTCACAAAGCATCACCGGCATGCCCATTTCCGCTGTGATCGCAGCGGTCAGGTCATCGGTTCGGGCTTCTATTCCAGCGGCAATTTTATCCAGGTACTGAGCACGTGTTTCTGGATCGGTCTGCGACCAGTCATCAAAGGCATTACGCGCCGCCATGACGGCCGCATCAACATCTGCTTCGCCGCCAGAGGCCACTGTCGCTACCACTTGCTCGGTAGCCGGATTAACAATTTCAGTCACATCGGTACCCAGGGGGGCTACCCACTGACCATTAATATAAAATTTATCTCTCACTCTCACCTGTACGTCCTCCATAGGAATTCACTAATAGGGTGTTACATAGGGTCTTACATAAGGTAATTCAGCATCCGTCAAATCAGCCGCCTCTCGAGTATGTTACGCAACCTTTACGAAACGACGATAGGTAATCATGGTGCCCAAGCATAAAATCGAGCGGCGAAATATACCATGGGAGCAAGACCTAAAGTTAAGCCAGGCACCATCAAGTCAAAAAATTTAGCTCTGTGGCGCAGCATAACTCTACCCGCGCTTAAATAAACTGTAAAATGTCCCCAGGTCAGACCCTTCTACTCTGTTATTCCAAGCCCCATCGCTGCTCAATGACGACAAGCAAAAACCAACATCTCGACGACACGCCCTCCCGCCGACCTATGGATCGTCGTTTTTGCGTTGCACCCATGCTTGATTGGACAGATCGATATTGCCGCTACTTTTTACGCTTGTTGAGCAAACACAGCGTCCTGTACACGGAGATGATAACGACCGGCGCCCTGCTCCACGGTGATTATTACAAGCTCTTGAAGCACGACCCCTTTGAGTACCCACTGGCATTACAACTGGGCGGCAACGATCCTGAGCATTTAGCCCGATGCGCAAAATTAGCCGAAAGTTATGGCTATGCGGAGATCAACCTGAACTGCGGATGCCCCAGCAACAAGGTTCAACAGGGCCATTTTGGTGCCTGCTTAATGAAGCAACCGCAGTTGGTAGCCGATTGCGTCTCTGCGATGTGCAATGCTGTCGACATTCCCGTCACCGTCAAACACCGTATCGGCGTGGATCGAGAAATAAACTATGACAAACTGCTTGAGTTTGTCGGCACCATTGCCGAGGCGGGCTGCCAGACATTTATCGTCCACGCCCGCATGGCCTGGCTCGATGGCATAAGTCCGAAACAAAACAGAACCTTACCGCCGCTGGAATATGGGCAGGTACGCCAACTAAAGCACGATTTTCCCGACCAGGAATTTATTATTAACGGCGGCATCACCACACTGGCTGAAGTACAACACCATCTAAGTTTAGTGGATGGCGTCATGGTCGGTCGTGAAGCCTACAAAAACCCTTTTATTCTCGCCGAGGTGGATAGCGAAATATATGCTCGGGGCAAACATCCGGTCAGCCGTTTTGAGGTATTAGAAGGCTTAATCCCTTTTGTTGAACAAGAACTAATATCAGGCACGCGCCTTAATCAAATAAGCCGCCATATCCTTGGCCTGTATCATGGCCAACCCG
>CALLDA010000117.1 GCA_937998635.1 uncultured Pseudomonadales bacterium | reverse complement strand
GAAACCGGGATTGATAATTTTTACAGCGCCGATACCCAGCAATGGCAGGAAGAAAGTTTCGTTATTCATGCCCAGGTCGCCAGGCAGATCGCCAAGCCGCTGATTGTGCATACCCGAGGGGCACAAGACGCAACCCTGGGTATTCTCCGCGATCATGTCGACCCTTCGGTCGCCGGTGTTTTGCATTGCTTTACCGAAAGCTGGGATAGGGCTAAAGCCGCGATTGATCTCAACTTTTATATCTCTATATCCGGAATTGTGACCTTTAAAAGCGCTGAATCCCTGCGAGAGACGGTTAAAAAAATCCCGCTTGAGCGCTTGTTGGTGGAAACCGATTCGCCCTGGCTGGCACCGGTGCCTCATCGCGGTAAGAAAAACGAGCCTCGATATTTGAAGGAGGTGGCAGAGTGTGTTGCCGGTCTCAAAAATATTTCCCTTGAGGAGCTGGCTGAGATAACTAGCGCAAATTTTGATCGTCTATTTAAACTTGGCGACAACGCGGTAAATTCAAACAAAAACACAGGGTGAGCTAGTGCAGCAACGTATAGAAATCATGTTGACCATGCAGGATGCTATGAACCTTCGGGTTCATGAGCAATGGCGAAGCCAGGGCTTCCAGTGGTACCGGGCGATCTGGGTAGAATGTGCGGAATTACTGGATCACCATGGCTGGAAGTGGTGGAAAAAACAAAGTCCGGATATTGAACAGGTAAAGCTCGAACTGGTCGATATCTGGCATTTTGGTATGAGCCATCTGTTACTTGAAACCACGGATCACGCTGGTCTCGCCGATCGCCTCGCCACGGTATTGCTGGGGCCTGCCACTGGGCAGGATTTTCATGATGACCTGGAGAGCTTTGCTCTGGCAACGCTGCAACATAAAGCCTTTGATATCGATAAGTTTGCCGTGCTACTGGCTGATGCGGATTTGGGTTTTGATGAGTTGTATCAGCGTTATATCGGTAAAAATGTACTTAATTTCTTCCGTCAGGATCATGGTTATCAAGACGGCAGTTACCAGAAAAATTGGGCCGGTCGGGAGGATAACGAACACTTGGTCGAGCTGGTGGCTGAGCTGGACGTGACTGACCCCAGTTTTAAAGATCATCTTTATGAGGCACTGGGTCAGCGCTATGATGCCCTCGTCGAACAAGCTGATCAGCGTTAATCTATCGAGGTTTGGCCAAGGTGAAATTCCGGGCTGATTCCGTATAATGGCGACCCTTCAATTTCCATATTCCCCACACTTAATTTGGAGCTTTCTGTGAAATCACCCGTACGTGTTGTTGTTACTGGGGCCGCTGGCCAAATCAGTTATTCCCTTCTGTTTCGTATTGCCGCTGGAGAAATGCTCGGCCCCGATCAACCGGTTATTTTGCAGATGCTGGAAATCACTCCAGCCCTCGAAGCATTGCAGGGTGCTGCAATGGAATTAGACGATTGCGCCTTCCCACTGTTAGCCGGCATGGTTTGTACCGATGATGCCAATGTTGCCTTTAAAGATGCCGATTACGCCTTGCTAGTCGGTGCTCGACCAAGAGGTCCAGGCATGGAGCGTAAAGACCTGCTAGAGGCCAATGCGGCAATATTTTCAGCCCAGGGAAAAGCCATCAATGGCAATGCCAGCAAAGACATAAAGGTTCTGGTAGTGGGTAATCCGGCCAACACCAATGCCTTGATCGCCCAGCGTAATGCGCCGGATATTAACCCACGGCAATTCACCGCCATGACCCGCCTTGATCACAATCGCTCTATGACTCAATTGGCGCAAAAAACCGGCACCACCATTCACGCGGTCTCCAATATGACCATTTGGGGCAATCACTCGGCGACTCAGTATCCTGATTTGTATAACGCTAAAGTGTCTGGCGAAAAGGCCAGTGATAAAGTTGAGCAAAGCTGGTACGAAAGTGACTTTATTCCTACCGTGCAACAACGTGGCGCAGCGATTATTAAAGCCCGAGGTGCATCCAGCGCAGCATCAGCAGCCAATGCTGCCATAGGCCATATGCGTACCTGGGCCACGGGCACAGCGGAGAATGACTGGACTAGCATGGGTGTTTACAGTGATGGTAGCTACGGTATTACCGAAGGGCTAATCTATTCCTTCCCCTGTGTCTGCAAGGACGGCGACTGGCAAATTGTTCAGGGTCTCGAAATCAATGAGTTTTCCCGTACTAAAATGCAGGCTACTGAACTAGAACTTACTGAAGAACGTGACGCGGTACAACATCTCCTTCCTTGAGAATAGAAAGCGTAGGAGCTGAAAACAGCAGGGCTTTGAGACAAGATTGAATAGGGACTGCTGTTTTTCCTTTCGTTAAGAAAAGCAACGCTCGGAAAATCAGTGTCAGGGTAGTGAATACCAGGAGAACAAATATGGCATTTCCAAAGATTGGTAATATTGCACCGGCCTTTAAACTCAAGAATCAACGGGAAGAAGATATCTCTCTGAAAGATTTTCGGGATAAAAAAAATGTCGTACTCTATTTCTATCCCAAGGCGCAAACTCCGGGCTGTATTGTTCAGGCCTGCGGTATTCGCGATGCTCGGGACGACTTTGCAAAACTCGACACGGTGGTGCTGGGTCTTAGCCCAGACCCCATCAAACGTTTAGTCAACTTTGAAAATAAGCAGTCATTAAATTTTGATCTGTTATCAGATGAAGACCACGCCGTGGCCGATAAATACGGCGTCTGGGATTTGAAAAAATTTATGGGCCGGGAATATATGGGCATATTACGCACGACCTTTATTATTGGTAAGGATGGCCGCCTGAAACACGTGATGGATAAGGTGAAAACCAAAACCCATCATCAAGATACCCAGGACTGGATTGTCGAAAACCTGGTGTGATTTCAGTTCTATGTATTTAAGGCTCGATACCATTATTTTTAGACTTTAATTAAGAGGCACACCTATGTCATTTTTTATCTCTTCAGCTCTAGCCGCGCCTGCAGGTGCACCCGGTGAGCCTAACCCGCTGATCACCGTTGTTATGTTCGGTGGTTTATTTTTGTTTATGTATTTGATGATTATCCGCCCACAACGCAAGCGTACAAAAGAGCACAGAGCCCTGGTCGAAAACCTAGCAAAGGGTGACGAGGTGGTGACCAATAGCGGGATTCTTGGCAAAATCGGAAAAATAGACGGTGAATATCTCGTTCTCGAAGTTTCCGATACAGTGGAGTTAAAGTTTCAACGCGCTGCCATTCATGCGGTGTTACCTAAAGGCACCAT
>CALLDA010000116.1 GCA_937998635.1 uncultured Pseudomonadales bacterium | reverse complement strand
TGGAAGTGCATGATGCACAAGGAGTAGGAAATGAATAAGTCTTTAGTTAAAAGATCACAGCCTCTAAAGATAGCCCAGCTTTTCAGCGTGTTTATTCTAGGTCTGATATTAGTGGGCAGTCCGGCGAGCCGCCTCCACGCGGAGCAAACTAAAGTCGATGATGTTTCGGCAATTGTCTCGGTCACAGTCAACATTAACAGTGCACCGGTTGATGAACTTGCTGAGGCGCTGCTTGGGGTCGGTATCAATAAAGCCCAGGCTATCGTCGAATATCGGGATCAGAACGGCCCCTTTACCGATAAAAACCAGCTCTTAAATGTAAAGGGTATTGGCGAGGCGACCCTGCGTAAAAACAGTAGTGTGATAATGCTTAAGTAGTTGGCTCAACTCTCCCGACTAACCACCTGAGAAGGTGGTTAGTCCCATCTTCTCATTTTCTCTGCCTACAGCCTTAAATTGGCATACCTCGCATTGCTTTCTGTTTGAAGTTCTCTGGTTTAACTGATTAGCGGATCTCGCTTTTATAAGCATGTCCGTCCAGCAGTGTATAATTCTGGCCGATAGACATTGATTGAGAATAGTTCATGAGTCGGTTTCAGAATATAGCTGTGGTCGCAAGATTGCGTCAGCCTGAGGTCGTAGATAGCCTGCGTCGATTGGTCGCCTTTCTCAAGGCTGATGGTCGTACAGTATTTGCTGAAGCCCTGACCGCCGAATCTCTTAATGATCCCACTATTGCCACGATCAGTCGTGGCTCAGTAGAAGGAACCGTTGATTTGGTGATTGTTGTCGGTGGTGATGGCAGTATGTTGGGCGCTGCCCGTGCCCTGGCAGACCTTAACGTGCCACTGCTGGGTCTGAATCGTGGTCGCCTGGGCTTTCTCACAGACATTCATCCGGATGACATGGAAGCCAGTATAGGTAGGGTGCTAGGGGGTGAGTTTCGCGCCACTGAGCGTTTTTTACTTGAGATGGAAGTAGAGCGAAACGGTAGAACCATCGCTAATGGCCTGGCTTTAAATGATCTTGTTTTACATCCCGGTAAATCCGTTCGGATGATGGAGCTGGAGCTGTATATCGATGGCCAATTTGTCTATAGCCAACGCTCCGACGGTTTAATTGTGTCGACCCCGACCGGTTCTACCGCCTATGCATTATCTGCAGGTGGTCCGATTATGACCCCGGAGCTAAACGCAATGGTGTTGGTGCCAATGAATGCCCACACACTGGCTAGTCGGCCGATTGTGGTCAGCGGTGAAAGTCAGCTTGAAGTATTGGTGGGCACACGTAATGAACTTCATCCTCAGGTCAGTTGTGACGGTCAGGCGGACGTCACGACAGAGCCGGGCGATGTGATTAAGATCAGGCGTAAACCACGACCCCTGCGCCTGATCCACCCTGTCGACCATAACTTTTACCAAACATGCCGTAATAAACTGGGCTGGGGGAAAAGGCTGGACTCACGCCCTAATGACGCGGATAGCTAAGTGATCTTATGAGCGAGCAGTGGAGTGAAATAGAAGGTCTAGCCCCCAATATAGACCTGGATGCTCTGGTGATTAACCTTAACCGGCAGCATATCGGACATAAAATTATTCGAGAAAATGGCGACACGCGTCTGTGGATTAAGGATGCTGCCGATATGCCAGTTGTACTTGATATTATTAGTCAGGTGCGACGCATGACCACTATCAGCGCTCAGGAGGCAACGTCGAGACCACCAAGAGAATTGGTTCTTCGAAGCTATATGGTACGCCTGCCGATAACCCTTTTAGCGCTTTTACTGTGTATTCTTGGGACATTATTGGTGACGTTTTTACCAGATTCGATGTCGCTGTTTACCTTTCAGAACTTCATTATCATTGACGAACGTGAAATCCACTTTGAACCTTTATCCAAAGTCTTTGAACAAAATCAGTGGTGGCGTCTAGTCACCCCGGCATTCCTGCATTTTGGTCTTTTTCATATTGTTTTTAATGGCCTTTGGCTTTGGGAGTTTGGGCGAAGAGTTGAGTTATTAGCCGGCAGCGGGGCATATTTAATTCTTTTATCGGCGCTCTCCATTGGCGCAAATGTTGGTCAATATCTGTGGAGTGGCCCGGCATTATTTGGTGGCTTTTCCGGGGTGGTTTATGGTTTGTTGGGTTATATCTGGGTTCGGAATAAACGGATTCCCCACCCTTTATTGGCATTGCCACCGTCTATCTTTCCTTTGATGATAGCTTGGCTAGTTATCTGTTTACTCGGTATTTTAGATGTGCTCCTCCAGGGAAGCGTTGCCAACGGGGCGCATGTGAGTGGTTTGTTGATTGGCATGGTGTTTGGTGCCTTTGCTGGGCAGCGTCAGACAGAAGGGCTTAAGTGAAAAATCTGGTATGAATATTAAAGAGCTTAACATTAAACAACTTATAGCAATGATCGATCCTGATATTTACCAAAACCTCAAGCGGGCGGTAGAGCTGGGAAAGTGGAACAACGGCACGGCCTTAAGCAAAGAACAAAAAGCCCTGTGTATGCAGGCGATTATCGCTTATGACATCAAGCATAAACCGGAACACGAACGGGTCGGTTATGTGGCTAAGCCGGGTGGTAGCTGTGGGACTTTGGATTTAAGGGATGATTCTGAGCCGAGGCCTGTCAAATTACCGGGACAGTAACTGCCAAACTGGAACCTTAACTGTATGAATCAAATAAGCAGTGGTCACCTGTCAAAAATGCACGGGGCGCTTCCTGAATCGGGGCCTGACACGAGCTCAGTAGCCGTGCAATATTCCCTGCCCCTTGATGATCATCGGGTGCCCCTGAATGAATTATTGGGGCAGTCGCTGCAAATCGAATTTGCCGGAGCAATTCACTGCACGAACTGTGGTCGGGCCAGCAAAAAAAGTTTTAATCAAGGTCATTGTTACCCCTGCTTTAAAACATTGGCCAGTTGCGATGTCTGCATTATGAGTCCTGAGAAATGCCATTTTGAGCAGGGCACCTGCCGCGAGCCAGAGTGGGGTGAGCAATTTTGTATGAGCGATCACTTTGTTTATCTGGCCAATTCGTCTGGCGTGAAAGTCGGTATCACCCGTGGCACTCAGATACCAACGCGCTGGATTGATCAGGGCGCGACACAGGCATTACCCATTATGCGTGTTGCCACGCGCTACCAGTCGGGTCTTGTGGAGGATGCACTACGCCAGCACGTCGCTGATAGAACCAACTGGCGGGCTATGCTCAAAGGCAACGCCGAGGCTGTCGATCTTGCCGTCATTCGTGACGAGCTTTTTGAGCTATGTGCCAAAGAGCTGGAAGAATTAAGCACACGGTTTGGCATTCAGGCTATTCGACGGCTGGACGAAACCGAGACCGTCGAGATTGAATACCCGGTTATCGAATTCCCTACCAAAGTAAGCAGTTTTAATTTTGATAAAAACCCCCTTGTTGAAGGCACCTTGATGGGCATTAAAGGTCAGTATCTTATCTTCGATACCGGGGTTATTAATATCCGTAAATTCACGGCCTATCACGTGGAATTTAGATCTTGAGCGTGAGACCCGATCCCACGCTTGCTCATTGATACCTGTTATACACCTTCGAGAAACCCCTATGCTTTTTCGTGATGCTCAAGCTAAAACTATTCACCTCAAAGATTATCGCGCTCCGGATTATTTGATTGATAAGACTACCTTACGCATCCAGCTCAACGATGACGAAACCCTGGTGACGGCAACGTTAGCCATGCGTCGTGCTCAGCTAGATCAACAAGGTAGCTCGAATGAGCTGACTCTCGATGGCCAGGAATTAGAGCTGCGCAAAATATCTATTGATAACACTGAGCTTGATCCCGCCGACTATCGCATTACAGCCGACAGCCTGATTATTTCCGCAGTGCCCGATGTGTTTGAGCTGGAAACAGTCGTCGCCATCAAACCCCAAAACAATACCTCGCTGGAAGGCCTGTACAAATCTAGCAAAATGTATTGCACACAATGTGAGGCCGAAGGCTTTCGCAAAATCACCTATTACCTCGACCGACCGGATGTGATGGCGGAATTTACCACTACCATTGAGGCAGATAAAAGTCACTATCCGATCTTATTGTCCAACGGTAATCCGGTTGCTCAGGGAGAGATTGAAAACGGCAGGCATTGGGCCACCTGGCATGATCCTTTTAAAAAGCCAGCCTATTTGTTTGCCATGGTGGCGGGTGATCTAGCATGTATTGACGGTAGCTTCACCACAATGAGTGGTCGAGATATCGCCCTGCGAATTTACGTTGAAGATAAAGATGTCGATAAATGTGCTCATGCCATGGCCTCTTTAAAAAGTGCAATGACCTGGGATGAGGAAGTGTATGGTCGTGAATATGACCTCGAACTATTTATGGTCGTTGCCGTAGATGATTTCAATATGGGTGCCATGGAAAATAAAGGCCTCAATATTTTTAATACCTCCTGTGTGCTTGCGAAGCCAGAAACCACTACTGATGCAGGTTTTCAGCGTGTCGAAGCGGTGGTTGCCCACGAATACTTCCATAACTGGAGTGGCAATCGTGTCACCTGCCGTGACTGGTTTCAATTGAGTTTGAAAGAAGGCTTCACGGTTTTTCGCGATGCAGAATTCTCCGCCGACATGGGTTCGCCAACGGTCAAGCGTGTCGAGGATGTTAATTTGTTACGTACGATGCAGTTTGCTGAAGACGGAGGGCCTACTGCGCATCCAGTTCAGCCCGCGTCTTTTATGGAGATTTCAAATTTCTATACGCTGACGATTTATGAAAAGGGTTCAGAGATCGTGCGCATGATTCATACCCTCTTGGGAGCAGAACAATTTCGTGCCGGCAGCGATCTTTATTTTGAACGCCACGATGGTCAGGCGGTGACCATAGAAGATTTCGTTGCTGCTATGAGTGAAGTGAGCGGACGTGATTTCACCCAGTTTCAGAACTGGTACCGTCAGGCTGGCACACCTCGATTGGCGATTACCGGTGAATATAAGGCGGCAGATAAAACTTATCGTCTCGATATTCAGCAGACATGTCCGGCAACGCCCGAATGTGAAATAAAGGCACCGTTTCTGATTCCGCTGCGTATGGGTTTGCTAGGTAGCGAGGGTGATTTACCTTTGTTTATTAAAGGTAAGGCCAATGGCGAAACCGAGCTTGTACTCGAAATCACTGAAGGTGAGCAGACTATTGTTTTTGAGCAGGTTTGCGAACAGCCTGTGCCCTCCTTTCTAAGGGGTTTTTCCGCACCAGTAAAACTGGACTTCCCCTATAGCCGCGATGACCTGGTGCAATTGATGTCTCGGGATAGCGACGGTTTCAATCGATGGGAGGCCTGTAATCAACTGGCCCTGGGCGTTCTCCAGGAACTGGTGAGCAATTATCTCGTCGGAACTGAGTTAAGTCTTGATAAGCGTTTGGTAGAAGCCTACCGGGGTCTTCTGACAGATCCTTCCACAGACAAAGCCATGGTGGCGCTAATGCTTAACTTGCCGACCGAAGCCTATTTGAGTGAAGTCGCAGAAGTTATTGAAGTGGAAGCCATCCATCAGGCTCGACAGTTTGCACGTCGTACTCTGGGGAAAGTGCTTGGGGACGAATTTCTGGCGGTATATCAGGCCAACGACGCTCAGTTAAAAGATCAGGCTTACATTGCCAGTGGCGCGCAGATCGCAATGCGTAGCCTCAAAAATACTGCGCTGGCCTATCTAATGCTGGCGGGTAGCGATATGGCTCTGGAGCTGGCCAGTGAGCAGTTTCAGTGCGCAGATAACATGACAGATTCCAGCGCTGCTGTGGGTACCCTGGTAAACAGCCCGGCAGCTAATGAAAGTGGGATGGCTGAGGCGGCACTGCATGACTTTTATCAGCACTGGCGGGATGAACCGCTGGTGGTGAATCTGTGGTTTCAGCTTCAGGCCTGGTGTTTACTGCCCGGTGGCCTTGATCGGGTATTGGCCTTGTTAGAGCACGAGGCTTTTGATATCAGCAATCCCAACAAGGTGCGCGCTGTGATTGGCGCCTTTGGTATGGGCAATGCCATTAATTTTCACAGTGCCGATGGCGCGGGCTATACATTTTTGACAGACCAGATCATCACGCTGAATAAGCTTAATCCACAAATAGCCTCCCGTCTGGTGACGCCGCTGACCAAGTGGAGAAAATATCCACCTAAGCGAGCCGAGTTGATGAAAGCTCAACTTGAACGCTTGCTGGGCGAACCGGCCCTGTCAAAGGATGTCTACGAGATTGTTAATAAAAGCCTGGCGTGATGATCGACCAGGTGGGTCGGAGTTCGGCAGCTGCTTAAGATGTACAAAGGCTTTATTTGGTAGGCTGTCTAGTATTTGGCCGGTCTCATAATATTGGCTGCTGGTTGTGAGTGCGCTATTGTTGATCTCTCTCAATACGGTTAGTTTAGAGTTCGTTGAAAATAAAACCATCAGGAGAGTTCTTATGCGATTTCAAACTGTAGCCGATGTACTCAATGTTGTTAAGCAATTCCATACTTCACTAGCAGGGCAGTTTGCTGAGCTAGAGCAGCTCACTACATCCGAGCGGGCGCAGTTGATGCTCGATTATCTCAACCGGCACGAACAAAATCT
>CALLDA010000115.1 GCA_937998635.1 uncultured Pseudomonadales bacterium | reverse complement strand
GCCTTATTGAGACCTGGCAGCCCAGTGTCCACCAGCCCTTAAGCCCATTGCGATGCAGATACCCCGTATTAATATCATTGGCTCCGGCAAACTCGGCCGGACGCTGATTCGGCTTTTTGCCGATCATCAGCTAGTTGAGATTGGTGATGTCTTTAATCGCTCACCAGTGCACAGCCTGGCCGCCATTGAATTCTGCAGCGGCGGTCAACTCTGTGAATCTATCGATAATATGAACGCTGCCGATATCTGGCTGATCGCTACACCGGATGACGCCATCGCCGAAATCGCTGAGGCCTTAATTGAAACCTTTAGCAAGACCCCGTTAAGCTGGACCGACACTGTAGTCTTCCACGCCAGTGGACTGCATAGCTCCACATTGCTTGAAGCCCTAAAAAACAAGGGAGCAGCGATAGCCAGTGCCCATCCCGTCCATAGTTTTGCTAATCCCGAACAATCCATCATCAGTTATCGAGGCACGACCTGCACCCTTGAGGGAGACCCCCTGGCTACTGAACAACTAAGCCATTTATTCACCGAGATTGGCAGCACGATTATTCCCATACAAGCCTCAGGCAAGGCCCTCTACCATGCCGCCACTGTGCTCGGTTCCAACTACCTGGCAGCCCTGCAACAATCTGCTCTCGATATGCTCGAACAGGCCGGTATTGCAGCACCGGACGCAAAACAAATCCTGCAACCTTTAATGGCACAATCTTTACAAAACCTTCAGAACCTGGGTCCCGTCGAGGCTTTGACTGGCCCCATTGCCCGTGGCGATATACAAACCCTCACCGCCCACCTCGATGCCATCACCGACCAGGACTCACAGCACCTAAGCCTCTATAAAGAACTGGGCAAAGTCGCTTTGCAATTAGCCAGACAACAAGCTCATTTGGATGACGCCCGCCTCGCTGCAATGGCCCGGCTCTTTAGCACCACACCGTAGCGATCCCAGCAATAAGAACTGGCAGTCAGGAAAATTCTCTATCCTCCCACCAGGGATAAAAATCCGGCAGGTCGGTGCTGGGGGAATTGCTGAACTGAGCAGGCCGTTTTTCCAAGAACGACTCCACACCTTCTTTGGCATCGGCGGTTTTACCCAGGGCCTGAACAGCGCGGGAGTCGATCTTGTGAGCCTCCATGGGATGATCAGCGCCGAGCATTTTCCACAACATTTGCCGACTTAAAGAAATAGACAGGGGCGCCGTGTTATCGGCTATACCCCGAGCGATTTTCTGGGCAGCGGGCAGTAAGTCATCTGGCTCATGGATTGAGGTAATCAGCTTCTCGGCCAATGCCTCAGCGGCAGGAAAGACCCGTCCGCTATAAACCCATTCCAAAGATTTGGCGATACCAACAATGCGCGGCAAAAACCATGACGAGCAGGCTTCAGGGGCTATACCCCGCTGGGCAAAGACAAAACCCATGCGCGCTTTATCTGATGCCAGGCGCACGTCCATGGCCAAAGTCATGGTGATACCGACACCCACCGCTGCGCCATTGATGGCAGCGATAATGGGTTTTTTTAGATCAAAAATACGCAAGGTTAGCAGGCCGCCACCGTCCCGATGCACCTTTGCAGCGCCAGAGCCACCGCCTTCGCTATCACTAAACTTGTCCACGGATTTAAAGCTGTCACCACCTGCGGCGAGATCAGCGCCTGCACAAAAGCCCCTCCCGGCACCGGTAACGATAATGGCTCGAACCTCATCATCGGCATCAGCTTTATCAAGGGCATCAAGCAGATCCTTGAGCATTTGGCCGTTAAAGGCATTGAGCCGGTCTGGGCGATTCAAGGTGAGCGTTAGCACCTTATCTTCAACTTCATAGAGAATGGTGTCGTATTGAAGGGCTTTCTTAGCAATGGCTTTCTGGGAATTTGCTTCCTGAGTCTTAAGGTCGGTCTTAGCATCGGTCATGGCATTAGTCTTTTGTTGGTGGTCAGTGAGTGTTAATCATAGCCCCTATCGAAATAGTTTTTGATCTACATTTGGTAGAACCTGCGAAAATGATAAGATCACCGCCCGGAAAATATAACTCGAATTTGATTTAACCTTATTCCATTTAATCTACCACTTAAATCTACTACTTAAATCTACTACTTAAATCTAAGAAAGGTGTGCTATGTCAGAAGATCGTAAAAAGGATACCCCTGAGCAGGCGGAGTTCCGCGCTTACTGCAAAGACTGGTTGGCGAGTCATGTCCAGGAAGCTCCGCCCGTACGACTGCCTCAGTCGGCTATCGAAATCATGCACACTCCGCAAATGGATTACCTACGCAAATGGCAGGGTGAGGCCTACGCAGCCGGATTGATCGGCTGTGACTATCCCGTTGCCGAAGGCGGCGGTGGTCGCACCGGTTGCCAGCTTATCGCCAATCAGGAGATGCAGGCTGCCAACAAGCCTTTCCTACCCAACATTCTCGGTCTGGGTATGGCCGCACCTACTATTCATATTCATGGCAAACAGGGCATCAGGGAGAAATTGTTACCCCGCCTGTTTTCCTGTGAAGATGTCTGGTGTCAGGGTTTTAGCGAACCGGGGGCTGGGTCTGACCTGGCCAATGTACAAACCTTCGCCGAGAAAAAAGGTGACAAATGGGTCATTAACGGCCACAAAGTCTGGACTTCTCTGGCGCACTTTGCTGACTGGATGATTTTGCTCCTGCGTACGGATAAAACCGATAAATACGACGGCCTGTCCTACTTCGTGGTGCCGATCAAATCTGAGCTGGGTAAATCAGTAGAGGTCCGACCACTGATCAAAATCACCGGTGAAACCGGCTTTAACGAAGTCTTTTTTGACAATCTCGAAGTCAGCGAAGATTACCTGCTCGAAGATCTCGGCAAAGGCTGGCAGGTAGCTCAGACCACCCTGCTTCATGAACGCGGTGCTGGCCCCTTTGTCACACCTTCCAGCGGCGGTGCCACCAGTGGCGGCAGCGGTGCCAAGGAAGGCCTCCATGTTGGCGGTGCCCACTCCTTAATTAATCTAGCCAAAAGCTCTGCCCGTAACGGCCGTACCGCCGCCGATGATCCGGTTATACGGGACAAGATTATGGAGATGATCATCCGCCAGGAAGGCTCCAAACAAGGTGCCCGACGCGGGCGGGTTGAAGGCCTTTGCGACCACCCCATGCGCATACCCCTGCAATCAAAACTGGTCATGTCTGAAATCCGCCAGGATGCCGGCGCGCTCGCCATGGAGATCGAGGGCGCCGCGAGCTCCCTTTACATTAACGATGACAACGCCCCGGCTGGTGGCGAATGGCCTCTGGCTTATATGAATTCCTATGGTGTCACCATTGCTGCGGGAACCAGTGAAATCCAGCGCAATATCCTGGGTGAGCGGGTACTGGGCATGGCCAAATCGAAATAGGCCTGGCAACAAATAAGTGCAAGCCACACTAATTAAAGAATAAACAGGAATAACCATGACACAACCAAAAAACTTTGCCTTTGGCGATGATGAAAAAATGCTTCGCGACACAGCGCGGAAATTTCTCGAAGACAGCTTGCCTACCGACAAGCTCCACCAGCTAGTCGCGGGCAATCCCGACCTCTATCGGGACCCTGAAAGCCTGTGGGACGAAGACCTGTGGCAGAAGATTATCGAACTTGGCTGGACCACCGTTATCGTCCCCGAAGATGATGGCGGTATGGGCATGAGTCTGGTCGCCCTTGCGGCTCTGATCGAAGAAAGCGGCAGAGTCGGACTACCCTCACCCTTCATGGTTACCGCCAACTCCAGCCTGGTATTGCGGGAATGTAAAACCGCGCCCGCCAGTCGCTTATTAGGCGAGATAGCCGAAGGTAAAGCCGTTACCTTAGCTACTACAACGAAAAACGGCTCCTGGCTAGCCGCCGATTGTGATGTCGAGCTTAGCGATGGCATGCTTAATGGCACCGCCTGGTTTGTCCAGGATGCCCGCAAGGTCGATAGCTTTATCGTCAAAGCCAAAAACAGTAGCGGCATCGCCCTCTACGAAGTCGACTTCGATGCCGAAAACATGGAAATCATTCCCGATGCGATTATCGATTTAACCCGCGATCAGGCCCACATCAAGTTTAATAATGTCCAGGTCAGCGATGAGCAATTGCTGGCCGCAGCAGGGCAAGGCTGTGCAGCACTGGATCGTGCCGAGCCAGGCATACTAACGCTGGTATCTGCCGATATTTGCGGCGCCGCCGAGTGGCAACTGCAAACCACCGTCGAATACACCAAAGTCCGGGAGCAGTTTGATCACCAGCTGGGTTATTTTCAGGCCGTCAAACATCCGCTGGTCAACTTGATGATTATGATTGACCACGCTAAATCCCTGACCTACAACGCTGCCTGTGCCTACGATACTGAGCCGGAGAACGCTGCCAAGTTTGCCCGTATGGCCAAGGCCCGCGCCTCGGATGCCGCCGCCTTTGCCTCTAACCGCTCCATACAGTTTCATGGCGGCATTGGTTTTACCTGGGAATGCTTTGTGCATTTGTATACCAAACGCCAGAAGCACAATCAGATTTTATACGGTGATGCCAGTTACCAACGCGCCAAACTGGCTGACCTCCTGATGGGACCTGTTGCCGCCTAGGTGGCAACATAACCTGGAGCGATCCAGTGCTAGACGGGCTTAAGGATAAGTCCGTCTAAACACCTAAAATCAGTACTTGAAATCGGCACCTAAAAAATGGCGCAGTGTAACAACTGATGCGGAGACGGAAAGATGAATAAAGTCATCAAGCAATTGACCCTGCTCATCCTGTTGATCTCATCAACCAGCAGCTTTCTCCACGGGGCAAATGCTGCGCAGCCAGAACCAAAGACGAAAAAAGAACCCCGCTATATCGTTGACGAAGTTGCCCGTGACTTAGGCGTGCCCTGGGGCATGACCTTTGTTAATGATGCAGAGATTCTGTACACCCAACGCGATGGTCAGATCGGCCTATTGAATACGCGTAACAGCCTGGTCACTGCCATTTCCGGGGCGCCAAAAGTTTGGACTGGCGGCCAGGGTGGCTTGCTTGACGTCGCTACCCATCCTGGCTACCAGGCGGGCAACTGGATTTATTTTACCTACTGCAAAGACAGCAATGGCCAGGGCGTCACCACCCTCGCCCGCGCCCGTCTCGATCAAGACCAGCTGATTGACTGGCAGGAACTACTGGTCACCCAATCCGCCAGCGATACCACCCGCCATTTTGGTAGTCGCATTGCCTTCGATAACAGTGACCATTTATTTTTCACCGTCGGTGATCGTGGTCATCGGCCCAATGGCCAGAATCTCAGCAGCCATGCCGGTTCCGGATTGCGCCTGAATCTCGACGGCAGCGTGCCGCCTGACAACCCCTTTATCGATAGCCCTGAGGCCTTGCCGGAAATCTGGAGCTACGGCCACCGTAACCCTCAGGGTATTTTTTTCGACCAACAAAACCAGCGCCTGTGGCTTAACGAACACGGCCCCCGGGGTGGCGATGAAATTAACCTGGTTATTAAAGGCCGCAATTACGGCTGGCCCATAGTCTCTCACGGCAAAGAGTACTGGAACCCACTCCCTGTGGGCGAGGCAACGTCAAAACCGGGCATGGAAGACCCGAAGAAAGTTTACATTCCATCTATCGCGCCGAGCAGTTTACTTTTGTACACCGGTGAAGCCTTTCCCCGCTGGCAGGGCAGCCTGTTCTCCGGGGCACTTAAACTCACTCACCTCAATCGCGTCACAGTCGATGAAGCCGGTAACATCGTTGCCGAGGAACGGCTGCTGGAAGACTTAAACGAACGTATACGGCAGGTGGTTCAAAGTTCCGAAGGCTGGTTATATGTATCCACGGACAGCGGCAAAATCTTGCGGATAAAACCTGAGTAAGCGATAAAACCCAATTAATCAAAAAATGCCAGAGTTCTCACTTCGATACTTTGTCGATCCGGCGCGTCGTCCGGCGTATTGGGATCGTCAAAAGCGCTATGGGCGGTGAATCTGGCGCGACCATCCTGTTCAGAGTCATAACACTTCAATAGCAGGGCTTCGTTGGCTTCCATACTGGATACGTAATACCAGCGGTGCCGAGGCCGATGAGCAACCATCTGGATTTGCCCAGTGCGATCACGATAGAGCAGAGCCGTGTCGATAAAATCCCCTTGCTCCATAGTGCTGGCATCGCACACCGCCAGAGGTGTACGCAGCACGGGACCGACGATGGGCTTCCAGACATTTATCACCGCAAACCTCTTTTTTAGCAGCTCATCGGCTGCATCGCCCATAAGGTCTCTGACCCTCTGAGGACCTGAGGCATTGGTGTAATCGTTGTGAGCGAAACGCACCGGCTTGCGCGCCATGTATTTTTTCTGCTCGGAATAACTCTCGCACCTGACGTTATAATCAAAGGCGACCACCCGGGCGGCACCCGTTATGTTTTTAACCAGCGCCTCCATTTCTGGCAGGTAAACGGCGCGCACCTGTTCCTCGTCATAATAATCGCTCAACGCGGTATCGACCGGCACCAGCGCCAGGCCCTGCTTATCGAGAGAGAAGGTTTGATCGGCGTTGCGAATATCGGCAATTTCAACATCGTAATTGCGGTATTCAGGCTGCTGATATTCCCCACTCAGATCTGGATCATCCGGCCCGGGTCGATAATTGTATATAGCCAGCGCATCGGCTTTATCAGTAACGTAAGTTAAGCTTGCCTGTAAGGAACTATTCATCTTGTTTACTCAGCTTGGCTTATTCTTAAAATGGCTTTTTCTCAACATGCTTTTACGAAACATGGCTTTAACACAATATCAGTCGGGTGCGGGCCGAGCCCGCTGGTTATAGAGCAGTGCCCGGCGTCGGGCTTTTTCTGCATCTGAGAGTTTGGACATATCTTCGCCCATATCCGCCCCCACTGCCATACCCCGCTGCAGCGCGGGTCGCTCACTCAATTCTTCAAACCAGCGCCTGAAATATTTAAAGTCATTAATATCCTGACCCTGCAATTTCCAGCCGACGGTCCACGGATAGCAAATCATATCGGCAATGGTGTAATCCTCACCGGCCACATAAGGTCTATCACGGAGACGGTTGTTCAACACTCCATAACAACGATTCACCTCATCGCTAAAACGGCTCAAGGCATGGGATTGATCCCCAAAAGACTCGCCCAGACGACGGAAATAACCGGCTTCCCCTGTCTTCGGCCCCTGATTAGCCATCTGCCAATGCAGCCACTGATAGACCTCATATTTACCGCGAATATCCTGAGGGCAAAACTGACCGGTTTTTTCAGCGAGATACTGCAGGATGGCTCCGGACTCAAAAATAACCATTGGCGCGCCACCACCAGGCGGGTCGTAATCGACTATCGCTGGCATACGATTATTGGGGCTTATCCTGAGAAATTCATCGCTAAACTGATCACCGCGACCGATATTGCATTCAACCACGCTATATTCAAGCGCGCATTCCTCAAGGAAAATCGTCACTTTCTTACTGTTTGGCGTCGGCCAGAAATGTATATCAATCATTTTCAACCCTCCTGAATAAGCCTCTGCTTAAACCTCAAGCATAGTACATTGCGGCGCTTTCTACCGGTTGCCACAGTTATTATTCAGGCGCTTAACACAAGCGTCCAGCGCCTCTCAATCTGGTAGGATACCTGCAACCAGTAAGCAATCTAGCAAGCGGATCAACCGACTGGAAAAACCCACCGACCAGGGAGCCCCCTCCTGCCCATGCAAGCAGCATCATTACCCTTAATCCCTCTTACCATCATGATCGCCACACTGCTCGGAGGGCTGATATGCGGCTACCTGATTGCCACCTGGCGCGCGCGCAGCGCCCACCATATTGCCGACAAACGAGAAGCGGAGTTAGTCACTGAAATTGCCGCTATCAAACAGCGTGCGGCGGAGCATGAAGCGCGTATTGACGCACTGAACACGGAACTAGAGGCGGAACGCTCAACGGTTCGAGATGAGCGTCAGGCTATGAGCGCGGTTCGGGAACAGGCCAAAGTCCAAGAGGTGCACGCCGACAAAGCCGCGCAGCGAATCGAGGAACTAAAACACACACTGGCTAACCATGAGCAGAATCACAGTAATCTGCACGAGCGCTACCAGGGGCTTATCGCCGAGCACACCCAACTAAAAACCAGCCTCGAAGAAAAACAGCTGCACTTCGATAAACAACTAAAACTTCTCGACGAAAATAAACTACAGCTCAAAAGCGAATTTGAAAACCTCGCCAATCAAATATTCGAAAATAAAGGCAAGGCGTTTACCGAAGCCAACCGGCAATCGCTGGATGGGGTGCTTGGACCTTTTAAAAAACAGATCGACGACTTTAAAAAGCAGGCTGAGGATATTCACCACAAAGACACCCAGCAACAGGCCCACCTCCGCAGCGAGCTAGGTCAACTCAAAGAACTTAACAAACAGATTACCGAAGAAGCTCACTCCCTGGCCACCGCACTCAAAGGCCAACACAAAATGCAGGGCAACTGGGGAGAATTGGTTCTGGAGAATGTTCTTGATCGATCTGGCCTGGTGCAGGGCAAAGATTACAAACGCGAAGTGTCTTTTAATCTGGAGGAAGGTGGCCGCGCCCGCCCCGACGCCATTATTTATTTGCCCCAGGGCAAACACCTGGTGATTGACGCCAAAGTCTCCCTTAACGCCTATACCCGTTTCGTTAATAGCGAGGATGAAGCTGAGCGCCAACTGGCCCTGAAAGAGCATGTCGCCGCCTTTGCCAGCCGCATCAAAGAGCTATCGGATCGCAATTACTACAAATTGCCAGGCCTTAATTCGCCGGAAATGGTGTTTATGTTTGTACCCATCGAATCAGCTTTTGTTGAAGCGCTAAAGGCTGATGAAGCCCTCTTGCTTCAGGCTATCGAACAAAATGTATTGGTGGCAACACCGACGACCATGCTGACCAGTCTTAATATCGTCCGCCAGCTCTGGCGCTATGAAGATCAAAACAAACACACCGCCGAACTGGCCAAAAAAGCTGATGGCGTCTTTAAAAAGCTCAACAGCTTTCTAGCCAGTTTCCAAAATGTTAAAAACGGTCTAGATAAAGCTCACGAAGCTTATCAAAAAGCCGAAGGGCAACTGGTCAGCGGCAAAAATAATCTGGTCAAACAGGTAGGAGAATTCAAAAATCTGGCCCCTACCATCCAGGCCGAATTGCCAGACTATTTCACCGAAAAAGCCGACCTGGAAATTGATTTTGTTAGCGAAGAAGATAAGTCCCTATCGCCTCCAGCGGAAACACCTCCCGATTAACCACGATCACTTACAATTTATCCGCGAAGCGCTACTGCCTGGAGCTGCGGCGAGCCGAAAACGCCTTATACCTGACTAAGGCGTTTTATATGACGCTACATTAATTGCCCTGCTATTGTCTCCATCTCCGCCAAAATTGCATCCAGCGGTCCCTCCGGCAACCAAAGCACGACTCGATTCGCGCCAGCCTTTTCCAGGGCCTCCAGATCCTCGGGTCTACGCCACTGGCCCTGACCGCTAAATACCGTCTTGTCCAGTTCCTTGTAATCCCGGCCGGCCTGGTCCGCTGCACGCTTGAGTTTTTCGACGCCTTCACTGAACTGGGCGATGCTTTGCACGGCCGGTAACCAGCCGTCGCCCCACTCCGCAATCCGTTGAAAGACCCGCTTATGGGTAAAACCGCCCAGTAATATAGGCGGGTGAGGTTTATGGAAGGGTTTTGGATAACATTTTACCGGTGGGAAATCGACAAACTCACCGTGATATTCAGATTCTTCTTTGGTCCACAGTTCTTTCATGGCCAGAATATAATCTTTGGTTTGCCCCCAGCGTCGATCAAAATTACCACCGAGGATTTCGCATTCAGTGCGGTTCCAGCCCGCGCCAATGCCCATAATGAACCTGCCCCGGGAGGCGTCATCAAGGGTCGCTACCAGTTTCGCCATCAACAAAGGGTTGCGTTCGGGCACCAGAATAATCCCGGTGCCCAGCTTGATGGTGCTGGTCACCGCTGCGGCACGCATCAGCATCATGAGTGGGTCGGGCATTTTCCAGAGGTAATCCGGGTCGGGCACACCACGGGCGACGCCGGGATACTTTTCATCATAATTTACCGGCAGTATGGTGTGATCCGGCACCCAGTAAGAATCAAAACCCAGCTCTTCGGCCCTTTTAGCCACGATTGCCGGGTCGGCAGACATATCCGCCAATATCGAAATTAGTCCTATTTCCATGTTGACCTCGTTATGGTTTTAGATTTTTTATCTTACTCAGTCTAGTTTTCAAGGCCCTCTAAATCAAACCATTAGCCCTCGGATGGTTGGCTTTCATCAGTGAAAAAAATATGATGTCGGACTGCTAATAACTCACTAGTAATGATTAGCCATTAAGCCAACCATTAGTCCCCAATAAGGAAACACCCCATGAGTAAGCAAGAACTTGAATTCTGCACCACAGAACTGGACGGACATATCCTCACGGTGACGATTAACCGCCCTGAGGTTATGAACTCCCTGCATTCACCCGGCAATGCCGAAATGGAGCGGGTGTTCAACCAGTTTGCCGAAGACCCCGAGCAGTGGATTGCGATTATCACTGGTGCCGGGGATCGCGCCTTTAGCGCCGGTAATGATCTGAAATATCAGGCGAGCGGCGGCACAATGGTACCCTCGAAAACCGGCTTTGCTGGCCTCACTTCCCGCTATGACCTGAACAAACCTGTTATCGCTGCGGTCAATGGCGTTGCCATGGGCGGTGGCTTTGAGATCGCTCTAGCCTGTGACCTGATTATTGCCTCAGACAATGCCGTCTTTGCGCTACCCGAACCCCGGGTTGGTCTGGCCGCTCTGGCGGGTGGCCTGCATCGGCTGCCACGCCAGATCGGCCTCAAGCAAGCTATGGGCATGATATTAACCGGTCGCCGAGTCGGCCCTGAAGAAGGTGTCCAACTCGGTTTTGTCAACGAAGTGGTGCCCCAGGCTGAATTAATGGCCGCCGCCCGACGCTGGGCAGCGCTCATTCTTGAATGCTCGCCACTCTCGATACGGGCCAGTAAAGCCGCAGTTATGAATGGTTTAAACGACGCTGATCTACAAGGGGCTATGGATCAAAAGCTCGATGCAGTGCGCACCTTATTCAAGAGCGAAGATTTTGTCGAAGGCCCCAAAGCCTTCGCCGAAAAACGCAAGCCAGACTGGAAAGGCCGCTAGCTTTTAGTGGTCACTAAATGGCACAATAGCGACCCGCGAAGCCTCGCCTCGCGGGTCGCTATTTGCACTACTTCTACCACGCCTCCGTAGCTCAGCTGGATAGAGTAACCGGCTTCGAACCGGTTGGTCGGGAGTTCGAATCTCTCCGGGGGCGCCATCTGTTATTTGCACTGCCCTGTCAAAACCGTAGCTGCCTCACTCCTAAGGGTCTAATTGCAGCCCTCTAGTCTCAGCATCCTCTTCACTGCTACCCGACGGTTGCTCCATAGTCACACCTGGTTAACAATATGCCTCCATCGCCCTAAGCTAAGTGATGGATTTATAGATTCCCGCCTCTCGATCTACGAGATCACGATATGCGCAAGCAAAACCGGCAGACTCAGCACGGGCCGGGGTCTTCTTACCTAAATATTGCCGACGCATCCCTGGAATATCGTCTGCTAGGCCCGACTCCCGATAGGGCACCCACCATCATATTGATGCACGAGGGTCTGGGCTGTGTCGCCCTATGGAAGGATTTCCCCGAGCGCCTGGCTGCGCTGACTGGCTGTGGCGTGTTCGTCTATTCTCGGCGTGGCTACGGTCAATCTTCGCCTTATCCGCCGCCCTGGCCTACGCGTTATATGCATGATGAGGCGAGCATCCTCAATGGCGTGCTAAACCACCTGAAGATCCAGTCGGGCATTATTTGCGGTCATTCAGATGGCGCATCCATCGCCGCTATTTATCAGGGA